>DWVA01000046.1 GCA_019120475.1 Candidatus Blautia intestinipullorum
TCCCCGGGCGCTGGTAAAGGCCATTCATACAGAAAAGGCGGAGGCTCTGCCGGGAGTGGTGGCTGTGTTTACAGCCAAAGATATCCCCGGAGATGTGAAAGTAGGGCATTTGAAACAGGATTGGGACGGAATGATCCCTGTGGGAAAGATCACCCATTATCTTGGAGACGCCATTGCGCTTGTGGCGGCGGAAACGCCGGAGATCCTTGAAGAAGCCAAACAACTTGTGGAAGTAGAATATGAAGAACTGGAAATGGTGAGAGACCCCTGGGAAGCTATGAAGGAGGGCGCGCCAAAGGTACATGGAGACGGAAATCTGATGGCGCACTGGCACGTCCACAGAGGCGATGCAGAAGAGGCAATCCGGAATTCCGCTCATGTTCTTACAGAGAAATTTCAGACGCCGTGGACGGAACATGCTTTTCTGGAGCCGGAATGTGCAGTGGCCATGCCGGACGGAGAAGGCGGAGTGATCATTTATTCCGCAGACCAGGGCGTCTATGATACCCAGCATGAGTGTATGCTCCTTCTGGGGCTTCCTGCGGAGAAGGTAAAGGTCCGCAATAAGCTGGTCGGCGGCGGTTTCGGAGGAAAAGAAGACGTGACGGTGCAGCACCATGCCGCTATGATCGCTTATCTTACCGGGCGTCCGGTAAAGGTGAAGCTTACAAGGGCGGAGAGTATCCTCATCCATCCCAAGAGACATCCCATGGATATGGAATTTACCATGGGGTGTGATGAAAACGGTATCATACAGGGCGTAAAAGCAACAGTCATCGCTGATACGGGCGCTTACGCTTCTCTGGGCGGGCCGGTGCTCCAGAGAGCCTGCACCCATGCTTCCGGTCCTTATAATTATCAGAATTTTGACATAGACGGCAAGGCGTATTATACAAATAATCCTCCTGCGGGAGCCTTTCGGGGATTCGGGGTTACCCAGACCTGTTTCGCAGTAGAGATGCTCCTTACAAAAATGGCGGACGCTGTGGGAATTTCTCCATGGGAAATCCGTTACCGGAACGCTATCCGTCCGGGACAGGAGCTGCCAAATGGACAGATCGTTGACGAATCCACAGGGCTTGCGGAAACTTTGGAGGCTGTGCGGGATGTTTATGAGAACAGCCCTTATGCAGGCATCGCCTGCGCAATGAAAAACGCAGGAGTGGGAGTCGGTCTTCCGGACTGGGGCCGCTGCCGGCTCTATGTGCATGATGGAAGAGTGGAGATCCATTCCGGCGCTTCCTGCATCGGCCAGGGACTGGGAACTGTGCTTGTGCAGATGGTGTGTACGGAACTGGGATTGAAACGGGAACAGGTGTATTACGATGCGTCAAATACCTATAACGCGCCGGATTCCGGAACCACCTCCGGTTCCAGACAGACGCTGATCACAGGAGAAGCGGCGCGGAGAGCCTGCGGAAAACTGAAAAAGGATCTGGAAGGACGAAAGCTTTCAGATCTGGAAGGAAAGGAATATCTGGGAGAATACCTGGCAAAGACAGACGCTATGGGCTCTGAGGTGAAAAATCCAGTGTCTCATGTGGCCTACGGCTACGCGACACAGGTCTGTGTTTTGAATGAAGACGGCACTGTGAAGAAGATCGTAGCGGCCCACGACGTGGGAAAAGCGGTGAATCCTCTTTCTGTGGAAGGCCAGATCGAGGGCGGAGTGATCATGTCCTACGGCTTTGCTCTTACAGAAAATTATCCCATAAAAGATTGCAAACCTACTGCCAAATATGGTACACTGGGATTACCAAAAGCGAACAAAATTCCTGAAGTGGAAAGTATTATTGTGGAGAAAGCAGGACTGAATGTAGCCTGTGGAGCAATCGGTATCGGAGAGATCACCGCTATTCCTACAGCGCCTGCCATTGCAGGGGCGTACTACAAGCTGGACGGCGGGTTCCGAACCTCTCTCCCCCTTGACAATACTCCATATGAGAAAAAGAAGTAAGAACAAGCTGTAAGAAAGACAGTTTTGGCAAACAGGCAGAGAAGCCGGATGACAGTCCTGAGGGAAGATGAGAATTCCTGCGGACCCGTCCGGCTTTCTTTGTTCCGGAAAGGCATAACAATGTAAAGAAGGTGAAAACATGATTGGAAAAAGTGTGCCGAGAGTCGACGCTTACGAAAAAGTGACGGGCAGGGCAAAGTTCACAGATGATCTGATCCTGGATAAATGCCTTGTGGCAAAAGTTTATCATGCCACGATCGGAAACGGGATCGTAAAATCTATTGATACCAGCCGGGCGGAGGCTCTGGACGGAGTAGTAAAGGTGGTAACCTTTAAGGATGTTCCGGATCACTGCTATCCTACGCCGGGACATCCCTGGTCAGTGGAGCCGGCTCATCAGGATGTAGCGGACAGAAATATTCTTACAGGCCGCATCCGTTATTACGGGGACGATATCGCCGCTGTGGTGGCGGAAGACGAGGTAACGGCATCAAGAGCCCTGAAGCTCATCAAAGTGGAGTACGAGGAGTATCCGGTGGAGATCCATCCCAGGAAATCCATGTATGGAAGCCATCCTCCTATCCATTTTGACAAGAAGGACAACGTGCTGAACAGGACGAATTTCTTTATCGGAAATGTAGATCAGGGACTGGAGCAGTCTGATACGGTTGTGAAGCGAAGCTACAAAACACCCATGGTACAGCACTGTCATCTGGAAAACCCTGTTTCTTTCGCCTATATGGAAAAAGACAGAGTAGTGGTGGTGACTTCCACCCAGATCCCTCACATTGTACGCCGTGTGATCGGCCAGGCCCTTGGTATCCCCTGGGGGAGAGTACGGGTGATCAAGCCCTATATCGGAGGCGGATTCGGGAACAAGCAGGATGTGCTCTACGAGCCGCTGAACGCTTTTCTGACCATGCAGGTAGGCGGCCGTCCGGTGAAGCTGGAACTTTCCAGAGAGGAGACTTTCTGCAATACCAGAACGAGACATTCCATTGAATATGATCTGACTGCCGGAGTGGACAAAGAGGGGCGCCTTCTGGCAAAGGATATGATGGCTTATTCCAACCAGGGAGCTTACGCGTCCCATGGACATGCCATCGCCGCCAACGGACTGACGGCATGGCGGCTGCAGTATGCCTGCCCGAATATCCGGGGAGAGGCTTACACGATATACACAAACACACCTGTAGGGGGAGCCATGCGCGCCTATGGAATTCCGGAGGCTGCTTTTGCTATTGAATGCTTTATGGACGACATAGCGGCGGAGATACATATGGATCCTTTGGAATTCAGAAGAAAAAATCTGATAAAAGGCTACTATGAAGACGCTTATCTGAAGCCCATTGCAGCCAACACAAACGGGATTTTTGAATGTCTGGAAAAGGGAGCGGAGTATATCCGCTGGGAAGAAAAGCGGAAGAAATATGCTTCCCAGACGGGATCTGTGCGAAGAGGAGTGGGAATGGCGCTGTTTTCCTACAAAACCGGCGTGTGGCCGATTTCGCTGGAAATCGCCGGGGCCAGGATGTCTCTGAACCAGGATGGAAGCGTGCAGCTTCAGCTTGGAGCAACAGAGATCGGCCAGGGAGCGGATACTGTATTTACGCAGATGGCGGCGGAAACACTTCACATGGGAATGGAGGACATCCATATTGTAACGGTGCAGGATACGGACGTAACGCCTTTCGACACAGGCGCTTATGCGTCCAGACAGTCCTTTATAACGGGAACGGCAGTAAAACAGTGCGCGGAAGAACTTTTGGGCAAGATCCTTTCCTATGCGAAAACATTGCTTCCGGAAGAGGAGACAAGAGAACTTTCTCTGGATCACGGCTGGATATACGCAGGAGACGAACAGGCTATATCTCTGGAAGCCTTGGCGCAGGAATGTTATTACAGTCTTACAAATTCTTCTGTGATCACAGCGGAAGTATCCACCCAGGTAAAAAAGAATACCATTGCCACCGGATGCTGCTTTGCTGAGGTGGAGGTGGATCTGAAGCTTGGAACGATCAAAATCCTGGATATTATCAATGTCCACGACAGCGGAAAGCTTCTGAATCCCCAGCTTGCCGAAATGCAGGTACACGGCGGCATGTCTATGGGAATGGGATACGGACTCAGTGAACAGCTTATCCTGGATGAAAAAACCGGGCGTCCTTTAAACGGAAATCTTCTGGATTATAAACTGATGACCGCTCTTGACACGCCGGACATGAAAGCGGAGTTTGTGGAACTTAACGATCCCATGGGACCTTACGGCAATAAAGCCTTGGGAGAACCTCCGGCAATCCCGGGAGCTCCGGCTATCCGCAATGCGGTCCTCCATGCAACGGGAGTCGCCTTTAACGAGATTCCGCTGACGCCTCAGAGACTTATCGAGGGCTTTACAAAGGCGGGGCTCATCGGAAAGGAGGGAAAGCAGCATGTATGATATAGAAGAATATTACAATGCAGGTACGATCAAGGAAGCTGTAAGCCTTCTGAAAGAGCATCCTGAAGCAAGGATCATTTCCGGCGGAAGCGACGTGCTGATAAAGATCCGCGAAGGAAAAATGGCGGGAACGTCTCTTGTGTGCATCCGGGATATCAAAGAACTGAAGGGTGTAAAGAAAATGGACTCCGGCGATATCTATATCGGCGCGGGAACAACATTTTCACATATTACAGAAGATCCGGTGATACGGGAAAATATTCCTGTTCTCGGTGAGGCGGTTGACCAGGTAGGGGGGCCGCAGATACGGAATATCGGAACTATCGGAGGAAATATCTGCAACGGCGCCGTCAGCGCTGACAGCGCTCCGGCTCTTTTCTCGCTGAATGCGCTGCTGCGGACAGCGGACGGCAGCGGAGGAAGGACGGTTCCCGTACATGATTTTTACCTGGGGCCGGGAAAAGTTGATATCAAGCCAGGTGAAATACTGACCCACATTGTGATCCCGGAAAAGGAGTATGCAGGCTGCCAGGGACATTACATCAAATATTCCATGCGCAGGGCAATGGACATCGCAACCCTTAGCTGCTGTGTGGTAAGCAGGATCAATCGAGAGAAAAATATTCTCGAAGATATCCGGATCACCTTCGGCGTGGCGGCCCCGGTTCCCTTCCGCTGCACCGGAACAGAAGAAGCAGTAAAAGGAGCGGCGGTAAACGAAGCGCTTTATCAGGCTGTGGAAGAGAAGGTAAGGGAAGAAATCCATCCCAGGGATTCCTGGAGAGCGTCAAGGGAATTCCGGCTTCAGATCGGCGGAGAAATCGCCAGACGGGCGCTGATAAGAACAGTGGAGATGGCAGCAGGAGGTGACAGAAGATGAAAAGGGAAAAAGTACTTGTGCAGTGTACGGTAAACGGAAAAGAAGTTGCGGAGTATGTGGACCCCAGAGAATCTCTTCTGGAAATGCTGCGGAACCGGCTGGGACTCACTTCCGTAAAAAAAGGATGCGAGGTAGGAGAATGCGGCGCCTGTACAGTGATCATAGACGGGGAGACTATTGACTCCTGTATTTATCTGGCGGTCTGGGCGGAAGGAAAAAACATCCGAACTCTGGAAGGTCTGGAGAAAAACGGAGAGCTTACCAGGATCCAGGAGGCATTTATTGAAGAAGGAGCCGTACAATGCGGCTTCTGTACGCCGGGATTTATCATGTCCGCAACCGTTCTTCTGGAACGCGGCGAGGTTTTGTCCAGAGAGGCTATTAAAAAGCAGATGTCCGGAAATCTCTGCCGTTGTACCGGATACCAGAATATTGTCAACGCAGTGGAAAAAGTGATGAAGGAGAACGCAGATCACAAGTGATCCTGAAATGGCGCGGATGAAAAGCGTCAGGCTGGAGGTTGAAAACAGTTTATGTCTGAAGAAAATGTAATAGTGGTCCGCGGCGGCGGAGATCTGGCCAGCGGAGTGATCCACAGACTGTACCGCTGCGGATATAAAGTGCTTATTCTGGAAAGCGAAAGGCCCAGCGCTATCCGGAGGGAAGTATCCTTCTGCGAGGCCGTCTATGATGGAGAAGCTTTTGTGGAAGGTGTTCTCAGCCATAAGATCAAAGATGTCAGCGAGTGCGGGAAGGTATGGGATTTAAAGGAAATTCCCCTTCTGGTAGACGAAACAGGAGAATCCATTGCCAGGTGCAGGCCGGCGGCAGTGATCGACGGGATCCTTGCAAAAAGAAATCTGGGGACAAGCCGGGAGATGGCGCCGCTTACCATTGCTCTGGGACCTGGATTTACCGCGGGAGAAGATGTGGACTATGTGATAGAGACACAGAGAGGGCACGATCTTGGCAGAATCATCGAGGAGGGGGAAGCCGCTCCCAATACAGGGGTTCCCGGCGTGATCGCCGGAGTGGGAAAGGAAAGAGTGATCCATTCTCCGGCATCCGGCAGCATTAAAAATCTGGCGAAGATCGGGGATTTTGTAGAAAAAGGGCAGATAATCGCTGAAGTGAAAGGGGTATCTGTGCCGGCGTCCATCACCGGAGTGCTGCGAGGAATCATCCGTGACGGCTATATTGTCCATAAAGGAATGAAAATTGCCGATATCGATCCCCGGAAGGAACAGAAAAAAAACTGCAGTACTATTTCTGACAAGGCAAGATGCATAGCGGGAAGCGTTGTGGAGATCCTGCTGGCAGAAGGCGTGCTTCCGGCGCGGAAAACATCCTGAACGTGTAAGATTATTGTAAAAAGAAATGCAGGTAAGATATGACAGAGTCAGAAAGAAGCGGACACAGAGCAGGCGGCGGATTTCTTGAAAAGCTTGCGATAAATATACAGGACGGAGGCTGCACAGTGATCGCATTCACAGGCGGCGGCGGAAAAACAAGCCTGATCTTCCGGCTGACAAAGGAACTGACCGAAGCGGGAAAAAAAGTGATCATTACAACCACCACCCACATGGCGGCAGAACAGGAACA
Source organism: Candidatus Blautia intestinipullorum (assembly GCA_019120475.1). Taxonomy (GTDB): domain Bacteria; phylum Bacillota; class Clostridia; order Lachnospirales; family Lachnospiraceae; genus Blautia_A; species Blautia_A intestinipullorum. The sequence continues at coordinate 6,880 of DWVA01000046.1, forward strand.
CCCCTTCTCGGAAAACGGCAATTCGGGGCGGATCAGAGAAAATCTTGATCGGTATGGCTATACTCTGGCGGCCTGTGTGGAAAAGAAAAGCGGGAAGCTTTGCAGCCTTCCGAAAGATGTTCTGGAAAGTCTAAGGGATTTCTGTGATGTGCTGCTTATCGAAGCGGACGGTTCCCGGGGGTTCCCTCTGAAAGTACCGGAAGCCTGGGAACCGGTGATTCCGGAGTTTACAGACATAGTAGTAGGAGTGCTCGGACTGGATTCCCTGGGGAGGACCATTGGCGTGACTGCTCATCGGAAAGAGCGGACAGAGGAACTTCTTGGAAAGACACAGGAAGCTCTCATAGAGCCGGAGGATCTTGTAAAAATTGCGGCTTCCAAAAAGGGCCTGAGAAAAGGTGCGGGGAACCGGGCGTATCGGGTATATCTGAATAAGGCAGATGTACTGCCCGATCAGGAAATTGCCGGGAGAATCTGTATGAAACTGAAAGAGCAGGGATTTGCGGCATTCTATGGGAGTCTGAGGCAGCCTATAAAGAAGCCGGGAAAATGAGCATTGCGGCTAATTATATGAAAAATCGGTATGAGAATATGAAAATCGGTATGATACTTCTGGCGGCTGGATACAGCCGCCGGTTTGGTTCCAATAAACTTTTATATGAGATAGAAGGCCGGCCCATGTATCTTAGAACACTGGATCAGCTTATCCAGGCAGGAAAAGAGCTGGCGGAAGATAAAAACGAAAACAAGGGCAAAGAGAAAAACAGCCGTCCTCAGAAGCAGGCGCTTGTGCTGGAGACGGCTGTGGTAACGCAGTATCAGGAAATTAAAGAGACAGCGAAAAGCCAGGGAGTGACGGTCCTGATAAACCATTATCCGGAGAAGGGAATCTCCTCTTCTCTGAAGACAGGGCTGGAATATTTTAAAGATACCGACGCCTGCCTTTTTGCGGTGGCGGATCAGCCATGGCTGACCTCCAGTACTATTGCCGGACTTGTAAGACTTTTCCTGAAGTCCGGAAAAGGGATCGCCTGCGTTTCTAAGGAAAAACAGCCTGGCAATCCATGCATTTTTGCCAGAAAGTATTATCCGCAGCTTATGGCTCTTACCGGAGACAAAGGCGGCAAAAGAGTTTTGAACGCGCACATGGAGGATGCGGCTTTTTTTGAGGCTGCGGACAGCCGGGAGACTGCAGATATGGACTTTCAGGAAAGTTTTGCGTCAGAGCAATAACTCCGCCGCCGATATGACCACCGGTATTGTCAAGATAGAAAGTACGGTGGTAAACGAAAAGATCTCCGAGGCATATGCATGATTTTTGTCATACAAAATAGACATCATGGTAATGGTTGTTGCTGTGGGACAGGCTGAGGCGATCAGCGTTGTGTAAGCTACAGTGGAATCCAGGGGCAGAAAGCTCAAAAAGACAAGAACTGCGAGAGGAACTGCCAGAAGCTTTAAAACAGCAACTTTGTATATATGGAGATTCGTACAGATTTCCTTCAGGTTGGAATGAGCCACGGAAAATCCGGCCACCATCATTGCCAGAGGCGTATTCATATCGGCGATATAATTCATGGAGTCCAGAAGAGGACCGGGAATTCTAAGCTGTATGAAAAACAATGCCATGGCAAGCAAGGTGGACAGGACCATCGGAGACAGGAGACCGTCCCGTAAATTGCGCAGACGGAAATTCCCCTTCATCAGACTGAGCCCGTGGGTCCAGGTAAGGAGGTTAAATACAGTCATATAGGCAGTGAGATAGAATACGCCTTCGTTTCCGAGAACACTGCCGATCAGAGGAATCCCAATGAAACCGCAGTTGGAGTAAACAACAGCATAACGCTCCAGTCCCGATTCTGCGGAACTGTTTTTTCGTATCAGTGCGGTAGAGATCAGGATGGCGATAAAATGCGATGCAATGGCGGCCGCGAAAGAGAGAAGAAGTCCTGCCACCAGAGTTTTATCATAATCTGTCTGATATACGGTGATGATCAGACAGGGATTGACGATGTTCAGGAGAAGATTGGAAATACAGCGGCTGCCTTCAGGGCCTACGAGACCGATGCGGCAGCAAAGAATTCCTACAAGCAAAATAACCAGCATTTTGAATAGCTGGCTTACGATCAATAGAAACATATGAATAAATCCTTCCTTCAGAACCTGACTCCACAGAAGAGCCAGGTTCTGGTATTTTTCCTCCGGAATCTGTGAATCTGCAGATAGATATGACAGATTCTGATATTTTCATTCTGTCATAAGATCTGGCCGGTATAATTTACGCGAAATGGTGTCTGGCGGCTTCCTCCTCCACAATGCGGACGGTTTCGCCGGAAGGATTGGAGATAACCGCCGATGCAATGATCTCACAAGGCGGATTGGTCTTTACACTGTCTACCGCAGCGGTGACAGCGGCCACATCGCCGCTTAAAAATACTGTTGCATGTCCTCCGCATTTCGTATGCCAGGTGCGGAAGGATACTTCAGACGCTTTGAGCATCTGGTCGATCACCAGGATCGCATTGCTGCTTCCCAGAACCTCTACTAATCCGAAAGCTCCGTATGTCATAATGATTTCCTCACTTCTGTAGAATTTACAATTAATGATATTATTTGTTGATCGTCATCTGCAGTGCGACTTCCGTATCAGACGTGGGAGACGCGATCACCGTATGGTTGACGATCTTTGCCAGAGGTTTCGCCGCCTGGAGAGCAGCGTCCATCGCCGCGTTTACGTCAGAAACAGACCCTCTCATTTTCACACAGGCACCGCTTTTCAGTCGGTTACGCTCCACCCCCTGGATCTTTACATTGGCTGCCTTGGAAGCTGCGTCAAGGGCTACAAAGCAGGCAACAAGATTATCCAGTTCAAATACGCCTACCGCCATTCCATTATAATTCTCTGCCATAATACCTCCTCAGACTTTCTGTCTTTGAAAATCTGTATTTTTTATACTTACAGCCGGCTATTTCAGAAAATCTTTTCAGAAATAAACCTGTTATTATAAACAGTATACCTTCTTTTTATACAGATTACAAGAGAAAACAACAGTTGTATGAGAAAGGATATCAGTAGTATAATAAAACGAGGGGTGAGGACAATGAAGGTACATCAGACAGACTTTTCAAAAGGGAATGTATATCGGAATATTATGGAGGTAGCTGTGCCTATGACTCTGGCGCAGCTTCTGAATCTGTTATACAACATCGTAGACCGTATGTATATCGGGAGAATTTCCGATGTAGGAAGAGTGGCGCTTACCGGCGTAGGGATTTGTTTTCCTGTGATCACGCTGATCACCGCCTTTACTTATCTGTTCGGAAACGGAGGCAGCCCTCTCTGCGCCATGGAGCTCGGAAGAGGAAATAAGGAGGAGGCGGAGAAGCTGATGGGAAATACGTTTTCCATGCTTCTCATCGTCAGTGTGATCCTGATGGCGGTGGGCTATCTCTTTTATCAGCCTATTCTGTACGCTTTTGGCGCAAGTGACACTACTTTCGGCTATGCGAGAGACTATCTTCTGATCTATATTGCAGGCACGCCGGCGGTAATGACGGCTCTTGGACTGAATCCTTTTGTAAACTGCCAGGGATTTGGAAATATGGGTATGCTGACTGTCCTGATCGGCGCGGTACTGAACTTTATTCTGGATCCTGTGTTTATATTTGTGTTTCATATGGGAGTAAGAGGAGCGGCTATTGCAACGATCATTTCTCAGATCTGTTCCGCACTCTGGGTCCTGAAATTTCTCACAGGTAAAAAAGCGGTGCTGCGGCTGAGAAGAGAATCTATGATCATCCAGTGGAAACGTGTGCTGAATATCATGGCTCTTGGAATATCCGGATTTATGATGGCTTTTACCAACAGTCTGGTGCAGATTTTCTGTAATGCCACTCTCCAGACCTGGGGCGGAGATATCTATGTAGGCGTTATGACAGTACTGAATTCTGTAAGGGATATTTCCACATTGGTGGTGCAGGGACTTGGAAACGGCGCTTCCCCTGTGATGAGCTTTAATTACGGGGAAAAGGCATACTGGAAGGTACGCAAGGCGATAAAATTTCTTACGCTGGCCGGAGGCGCCTATACGATCCTGTTTTGGATCGTGATCGAGCTTATACCGGAGTTTTTTATCCGGATATTCAACAGCGAACCGGAACTGATCGCAAAGGGGGTATCCGCCCTTCATATTTATTTCTTCGGCTTCTGTTTTATGGCGCTGCAATTTACGGCTCAAAGTGTATTTGTGGCCCTTGGGAAAGCCAAAAGAGCAACTTTCTTTTCAATTTTCCGAAAAGTGATCATTGTGGTGCCGCTGACCGTACTTCTTCCCAGGATCGGAGGTCTGGGGGTCAACGGCGTGTTCTGGGCGGAACCGATCTCCAACCTGGTAGGCGGCTGTGCAAGTTTTTTCACTATGCTGCTGACAATCCTGCCTGAGCTGAAGGATGAGAAAAAACCAGAAGAACAGAAATAGAACAGAATACAGATGTACAGAAAAAACGGCCGGCAAAGAAGTGATTTCTGCATATAAGCAGAATCTCTTTACCGGCCGTCAGTTTCTATAAAGCTTCGCACAGAAGAAAAAATCACAGGTGTATTCTTGTTCCTGTTTTTCCCATAATACCGTCACGAGCCTTGTTCAGATGCGTGATCAAAGCAGTGCGGTCGGCGCCGGAGGAGGCAAAGTCTACGGCGGCCTGCACCTTCGGAAGCATGGAACCGGCGGCGAAGTGTCCCTCGTTGATGTATGTTTTTGCTTTTTCTACGGACAGATCCTCCAGCCATTCCTCATTCTCTTTACCGAAATTGATGGCGACTTTTTCCACGGCTGTGAGGATAATGAGCATGTCTGCGCCCAGTTTTTTTGCCAGAAGACAGCTTGCGAAATCTTTGTCGATCACGGCGGAAGCGCCTTTTAAATGATCTCCCTGAAGAGTGACGGGGATACCGCCGCCTCCGCAGCAGATCACAATCTTATTGGCGTCCACAAGGCTGTTGATGGCGTCCTGTTCTACAATTTCCACAGGCTTCGGAGAAGCGACAACCCGGCGGTATCCCCGTCCGGCGTCCTCCTTCATAATATAGCCGTAAGCTTTTGCCGCATGTTCCGCCTGTTCCTTTGTCATAAAATGGCCGATAGGCTTGCTGGGGTTCTGGAAAGCCGGATCATTGGGATCCACCCGGACCTGCGTGACAACGGTGACTACAGGAGTGCGGACAAAGCCTCTTTTTCTGAGTTCCTCGCGAAGAGCGTTCTGAAGATCATAACCGATATAAGCCTGGCTCATAGCCACACAGACGGAGAGAGGAGTGTTGGGCTGATTGGGATCTTCCCTGGAAAGAGCAGCCATTGCGTTGTTGATCATTCCTACCTGGGGACCGTTGCCATGGACTACTACAACCTGATGTCCGTCCTCAATAAGGTCGCAGAGAGCCTGGGCGGTGGATTTTACAGCGATCATCTGTTCCGGAAGCGTATTGCCTAAAGCATTGCCTCCAAGAGCGATGACGATTCGTTTGCGTTTATACATGAAAAAACCTCCTGCTTATGCTGAAAAAAGAAGATCCTGCAGAAATCATTCTGCAGGATCGGTCTTGAAATAGCGATAATTATTTAAGAATTCTCGGAGCTGCTTTTACTTCCAGCTTTTTGAGGATCTCCTGCGGATTCTCAAATTTTGCAAGAAGGATCATAGCTGCGATAACATAAGGTTTAAAGCTTGCTTCTTTGTAAAGCGGGATTCTGTAACGGTCAAATACGCTTGCGTCCACTTCGCCTGTCTCACAGCTTACGCCGGTGATGTCGGCAGGCAGACAGTGCAGATAGAGAGCCTTTCCGTCTTTTGTTGTCTTCATCAGCTCTTCTGTGCAGGCCCAGTCTTTATGCTGCGCGTTCTGCGCGAGAAGCTCTTTTTCCAGTTTGTCAATGCCGTCGAAATCTCCCTCTCCATAAAGATTGGTACGTTTCTCCATAGCTGCGAAAGGAGCCCAGCTCTTGGGATATACGATATCAGCGTCCTTGAAAGCTTCTTCCATACTGTTTGTCTTTGTAAAAGAGCCGCCGGAAGCCGCTGCATTTTTCTTGGCGATCTCCTCTACTTCAGGCATTACATCGTAGCCTTCCGGATGAGCGAGGACAACATCCATACCGAAACGTGTCATCAGTCCGATCACGCCCTGAGGAACGGAAAGAGGTTTTCCATAGGAAGGAGAATAAGCCCAGGTCATAGCCAGTTTCTTGCCCTTCAGATTTTCAACGCCGCCGAATTCGTGGATGATATGAAGCATATCAGCCATGCACTGAGTAGGATGATCCACATCGCACTGAAGGTTTACAAGGGTAGGTCTCTGCTCCAGGATGCCGTCTTTGTTTCCCTCTGTTACAGCATCCATGAATTCTTTCTGGTAAGCGTGGCCTTTGCCGATGTACATATCGTCGCGGATACCGATAACGTCTGCCATGAAGGAAACCATATTGGCGGTTTCGCGGACAGTTTCTCCATGTGCGATCTGGGATTTCTTTTCATCCAGATCCTGAACGGTCAGACCAAGAAGGTTGCAGGCGGAAGCGAAGGAGAAACGTGTACGGGTGGAGTTATCGCGGAAAATGGAAATGCCAAGTCCGGACTCAAAAACTTTTGTGGAGATATTGTTTTCTCTCATGAATCTTAAAGCGTCAGCAACTGTGAACACAGCCTCCAGCTCATCGTCTGTCTTATCCCAGGTCCAGAAGAAATCACTGTTGTACATTTCTTTGAAATTCAGTTTGTTTAATTTGTCGATATAGTCCTGTAATGTTTTCATTCCTGATCTCCTTTATATGATGGTTTTGATAGTGTGTTTGTGATTAAGCAGGAGCAGACAGCTTATTCTGTCTGCCTCCGGCGTTTTATCTGCAGTAAACAGTAGGAAGAGCGGCGTAAACAGCGGCGCATCTTACCAGGTCGATCTTCCAGGTTTTCTCATTCGGCGCATGAGCC
>DWVA01000047.1 GCA_019120475.1 Candidatus Blautia intestinipullorum
AAGCTCCAGCATTTTCTGAGAAGCCTCTTCGCTGACGCACTCTCCGTTTACGATTCTCTCCAGAAGGATTCCGCAGTCTTTAACTGTAGTCGTATTATGCCCCCCAAGACTTAATGACGCTGAAGCAGACGGAAGGAGAATACTCTGGTAAGAAGTGTCTTCATATCCTTCCTCTTTCAGGTATTCGTTTACTGCTTCCGCCCCGTCCAGAAAGTCGTGTTTTTCAGACTGAAGTCTTCCCAGTTCATTACAGGACTCATTGTCGCTGACCGTGATCATATTCCAGAGAAGATTATCCACTTTTTCCTGAACAGTAGGATCATCTGGCTGCGTTTTCAAAAGCCGGGCCTGATTTTCCAGAACCTGGTCCATATCCTGAAAGGTCTTTGCCATAACAAAAGATTTGATCAGACTTGCGGAATACATCGGCGTATTATTCAGAAGAATTTCCTCGCCTGTATCCAGATCCTTGACATAGACTCCCCATTCTCCGTCATAATCCTCAGTCATGGTTTCCAGAAAGGGCTCCAGACTGTCCATGCCAAGCTCCTCCATATCTGTCACTTTCCCTGTTTCATCCATAGGAAGTCCTTCCGGAGTTACGCCTTCCTGCATCTCAAGAACGCCGTGATCTCCGCCGAAATAGTAGGTGCCGGAAAAATGCTGCCCGTTAGAAGTCATTTCAAGAGCGTGATAACCCGGTTCCGTAACCATTTTTCCGTTCTCATCAAAAAAGTAGTATCCGTTATATGTTACGTTTTCCACTTTCAGATCATCTATGTATCTGACCTGAGGCGCGGCCGTCAGCTTTCCCAGGTTATTTACCATGTACAGCCCGTCAAATTCCTGTTCCATACAGGAAAGTCCTTTTATGTTTACGACATGGGAACTCTCCGCTTTGAATTTTCCGCTTTTGTCATGATAATAAAATCCATTCAAAACTGTGCCGTCAATCTCTGTATGATCAAAATAGTGAACGCCCTTTTCCGCGGATTTTGTGCCGTCCTCATTCAGGCAGTAGAATCCCTCGCTTTTCAGAAGGTATTTCTCTGTTCCGTCCCCTATGGGCTGGATCTGTGCTTCCACTGTAGGCGACAGCAGGTTTTCTGCTTCGGAGGCAGCGGACGCGGCGGCTGGCATCGCCAGGAAACCTAAGATGCCAATCACCATTCCCAGCCGTCGATAACCGGTTCCAGCTTTCATAAATCTCTCCTTTTTGTCTTAAATACAGCTCTGTCTTTGGCAAAAAACTTTCTTACAGTATACCTGAATTCCCCTGTATGTCAAGAGAGCCGCCTTTGTGCGCCCTTCGGGAAACCCTGGATTTTCCAGTTTTTTCTTTTCATACATCTTCCCAAAAACGCCTGAGGATCTGTTCCACAGTACCCAGCCGGCAGGGAATCACATCGTCCCATTCTTCCGGAAACAGAGATTTATAATCCATATTCCAGAATCTGTCATCCATCAGAAGGATCGTCCCTTTGTCGTCTTTTGTCCGGATCACTCTTCCGGCGGCCTGAAGGACTTTATTCATTCCCGGATACCGATAGGCATAGTCGAAACCGTTTTCTCCTTTTTTGTCGTAAAACTGACGCAGGACTTCTCTTTCCGGACTGATCTGGGGAAGTCCGGTGCCTATGACAGCGGCTCCGATCAGCCGGTTCCCGATCAGATCGATCCCTTCTGAAAAAATCCCTCCCATTACGCAGAAGCCAAGAAGCGTTTTTCCAGTTCCCTCCCGGAACTCTTCCAGAAACTCCTCCCTCTCCTGTTCATTCATGTCAGAGGTCTGACGGATACATCTGACCCACTCTGCAGAAAATTCTTCTTCATAAATCTGATAAACATCCTCCAGCAGTTTATACGAAGGAAAAAACGCCATATAATTTCCCTTCTTCTGCCATGTCATCTTTGCAAGGTATTCCGCTATTTTCCGGTATTCCTCATACCCCCTTCTGGCATATAGGCTGCTGACGTCCATACAGGAAAGGATACATCTGTTTTTCTGCTCAAAAGGCGACCGGACGTAGATACCGTAATCGTCTGTCCTTGTGCTGAGAAGCTTTCGGTGATAGATCATTGGGAGCAGCGTGGCGGAAAAAAACACTGCGCTTCTTCCCTTGTCCATACACGCCTGAAGGTTTTCCGCAGGATTCACACAATACAGCCTGATATAAAATTCTCCGTTTTCTCCTGACGCTGTGTAGATCACATAGTTTTCATCTACCAGGTCGGAAATATTCAAAAAATCTCTTACTCTGAAGTAAAAATCAAGAAGCTCCTCCGATACTTCTGCAAAGGCCGGATCTTCCATAAGCTTGTCCATTTCCCCCTGGACGGCAAGAAGATGGAGCGGGAGCGCTCCGGCGCTTTCCAGCACCTGAAAGTTTTCACATTCCATTTCAAGCTCCCCAAGCTGCCGGCTGACCTTTCCCAGCGCCCTGTAAAGTCTGGGACTGTACGGTTTTACAAAACGTCTGGCCTCCTGCACTTCCCTCCTGGTAAGAACGGCGCTGTACATTTCTCTTCCCCGCTCTACCAGATTATGAGCCTCATCTATCAGAAAAATATAGTCTCCCGCCGCGTTTTCCCCAAAAAATCTCTTCAGATGCACATTGGGGTCAAAAACATAATTGTAGTCGCAGATAACGGCATCCACCCAGACAGCCAGATCCAGACACATTTCAAACGGGCAGACTTTGAATTTTTCCGCCTGTTCCAGAATCGTGTCTCTGTCAAACATCTGTCCGGATGTCCAAAGATCATAAACCGCCTCGTTGACCCTGTCGAAGTGCCCTTTCGCGTAGGGACATTTTTTCGGCGTACATTCCGGCTTTTCGCAAAAACAGAGCTTTTCCTTTGCCGTTATCGTAACCGACTGGAGCAGAAGTCCCTTTTCTCTGAGGATTGAGAAAGCTTCCTGTGCCACTGTCCTTGTGATCGTCTTTGCCGTCAGATAAAAAATAACGTCTCCTTTTCCCTGGCCCAGCGCTCTTACAGCCGGAAAGACCGAGGACATAGTCTTTCCCACTCCTGTGGGCGCCTGTATAAAAATCTGTTTTCCGCTGAAAATGGCATGATATATGCCTGATACCATTTCTCTCTGTCCTTTCCGGTACGGAAAAGGAAACTCCAGCTTTTCCATGGAGGCGTTTCTCTTCCGGATCCACTGCCTGCGCCAGGATACCCAGCGATGATACTCTTCCAGAAGCTTCTGATACCATTTTCTCAGTTCCTCCCTGGAAAACCTTTCCCGGAATCTTTTGACTTCTTCTGTATCAAGATTGGCGTATGTCATCTGAACGTCTATCTCATCCAGTTCATTCTGATCGGCATAGATCCACGCGTAGCACATGGCCTGTGCCCGATGGACCGCAACCGGCTCTTCCAAAAGCTTTACATCTTTATAAACGCCCTTTATCTCATCAATACAGATAATATCTTCCTCTGTTATGATCCCGTCCGCCCGTCCTTCCACACGGATGGTCAGATCGTCAAACTCTGTATCTTTCTTCAGAGGGACTTCCGCCTGATATCCTGTTTTCATCTGTTTCTGGATTTTCCGGTGGAGCCGGCTCCCTTTCAGCATTGCTTCCCGGTCAGCCGTCCCGCTTCCGCTGTCCAGATCTCCGCTTCTTAAAATAAATTCCACCAGGTTCCGGACAGAAATTCGAACGATTTCTTTTTCCATAATCCTTATACCTTCCGCAGCATGATCACGTCCCGCTTTTTTCCGGCAACTGCAAAAGGCGCATACCTTATCAGGATATACGCCTCCAATAGTCACTGTTTCCGATCAGCCCACAGCAAATTTCGCTATCACTTCATTAAAATGCGGGTTCTCTCCATAACATTTTACTGTAAGATTTTTTGTCAGATCCATACTTAAAATACCCAGGATTGACTTCGCATCAATAATGATCCTGTTATAGAAAATGTCTATATCAAAATCACATTTGCTTGCCGCATTCACAAACTCTCTTACGTCTTCCGCCGCATTTAATCTGATCTGATGTTCCACCATCTTCCTTATCCTCCTGATCCATCAAGTTTCGCTGGATATCCAATACTACGCGTATTTTGTCACCACAGCCTTGATTTGTCAACGGATTTCATGTTTTCTTCATATTTTTCAACAGATTGTATAATTATCTCCTACAAATCTTCCCGATTTCTGTCAATTAATTCTATAAAAACTCTGTCATATTTGAACGAAATTTTAATGGCGCAAACTGTTTCTGGAGAGACGGATTTCTTCTTTCAGGTATCGTTATATACTGGCAGAACGCTTTCCACAGATCCTCATAAACGTCTTCCTCTGCCGGCATCTCCTCCTGGTTCTGATCAGGGGCGACTTCCTTGTACACAGTACACTCTCCTCCCTTCGGATGGGCCAATACCTTATGCCTGTTCTGATCGTAGATCATCCAGTTTTCATTTGGAAAACGGTCGGAAAAATGAGGTTCCAAAAACTCCAGTATATCGTTCTGCGGGGAAATGCCGGAATACAAAACGCCTCCGCCCAGTTCCCTGAAACGGACAAACCCATAAAATCTGTGGATCTCATGCCATACTTTCACCTGAAGAGAGGACACAAGATTTACAGCCGGATCCGCCAGAGCTTCCATTATATGTCTGTCGCAGCGTCCCTGGCCCAATGCCTTTCTCAGCAGATAAAACACAGCCGTTCCCTTATCCGGATGGACGGATACAGCCGCGCAGCAGACCGCCCGATAAGTATTCTCCCCCAGCTTTTGTTTTACAGACCGGGCCACCTTCAACGCTTTCTCACTATCCGAAGGAATTTCCACAGAGGTGCAGAACAGCTCCGGATATTCCGGTTCGCAGGTGGAGATCTCTATCTGATATCCCCTGGCGCCCCAAGTCCATCCATCGTAAACTGCGGAAAAAATACCCTCCATGGAATCCTGACAGATCAATAATTTTTTCTCACATGTCA
>DWVA01000048.1 GCA_019120475.1 Candidatus Blautia intestinipullorum
TTCATTTATTTTTCTATTAACTGACTATTTCTTTACTCCAACTCTGTTAACAAAGATATTCTGATATATTTTTAAATTTTATTGAACCGCTTTCCCAGATGTGCTATAGTAATAATAGAAAGGGGAAGCCAGAAAAGCGGCTCACCCTGGAAAAGTAATTGGCAGATTACTTACAGTAACAGCCGTCAACTATTTCCGGTAGTTGGCGGCTTATTTCTTCCCTTTAAAAATCTGATAAATCAGACTTGCAAGGGCTGTGATGAGTATACCTATCTGGATCAGATCCGAATATGTAACATACATCAGCATCACCCTCCTTTCTTTTGCATTATGCCTGTAAACAGGGCATTATAATATGGAGGGCAAAGCCGCCTGGCTCTCTGGTTTCCCGTATCCCTATTCTATCATTATATATCATGCTCTTCAATCAAATCCCTTCGACAAATTTCCCCTTGACAGTCATCCGGGAAATTGTCACTTCTCATGATCTATAAAATATTTTTATGAAAAATAAAAAAAATCAATTTCACATTCCCCGCAAATCGCGCTAAAATCTCCTGTGGAAAGAAAATAAGGATACAAACTGTTCGCTCATGAACATTTCTATTTTCTGAAAAGGAGGTGCATACGGCAATGACAGAAAGTTCCGAAACAGAAGAACTGCTTTTTATGATTAAAAAAATCAGTCTGAACCTGTCGGCCCGGATGGAACTGAGTCTGAAAAACAGAGATCTGACCGGCGTCCAGGTCTATTTTCTTGTCTACATATTAAGGCACCATCCCGACGGTACATATCTTACGGAGCTGTACCATGAGATCGGCGTGTCCAAGGCAACTCTGTCCGCGCTGATCAAAAAACTGAAGGGAAAAAACTATCTTTGTTTTCTGGAAGATCCGGAGGATATCCGGAAGAAAAAAATTCTCCCCTCGGAAAAGCTCCTCAAGGAGAGAGAAGGTTTTCTGCAGGAAACTGAGCGGATGGAAACAGAAATCTTAAGCGTGCTGGACCGGCAGGAACAGATCCAGCTTAAGAATCTGGAAGAGAAACTGATCCGTCAGTTTGCGGAAATGGAACAAAAAGAAAAAACAGACAGGAGGTAATCTACAGTGAAAAAAGTATTGCAGCAGCTGGGAAAGTATAAGCGGGACACCTTTCTCTGTATCGGTCTTACCGCTCTGGAAGTGATCATGGAAATACTGATGCCATTTGTCACTGCCATCATTATCGACAGGGGATTGGAAGTAAGTAATCTGTCCGTCGTTTACCGCTACGGCGCGCTTATGGTCGCCATGGCTTTTCTGAGCCTCATTTTCGGCGCCCTTGCCGGAAAGAACGCGGCAAGCGCGGCGTCCGGGCTGTCGGCGAATCTCCGGGAGGCGATCTACGCCAACATCCAGACATTCTCTTTTTCCAACATTGACAAATTCAGCGTACCGGGTCTCGTCACCCGTATGACTACGGATATCACCAACGTGCAGAACGCCTATATGATGATCATCCGTGTGGCGGTCCGCGCTCCGCTGAACCTGGTCTTCAGCTACGCCATGTGCCTGATCATCAGCCCGCGGTTAAGTCTTATGTTCCTGATCGCCGTAGTCTTCCTGGTAGCGGTCATCGGATCCATTATGGTGGTTACTCTTAAGATTTTCCGCCAGGTATTCCAGCGGTACGACGACCTGAACGCCAGCGTGCAGGAAAACGTCACCGCCATCCGCGTGGTCAAGGCATTCGTGCGTGAAGATTATGAAAACAAAAAATTCTCCAGAGCGTCCAAAATGCTTTACGATCTTTCGGTGAAAGCAGAGGGCCTTCTGGCGTTCAATAACCCGGCCATGATGGTCGCAGTTTACTTCTGCATCATCTCCGTATCCTGGCTTGGAGCGCAGTTCATCGTGGGCGGTTCTCTGACCACAGGCGATCTCACCAGTCTTTTCAGCTATATCATGTCTCTTCTCATGAGCCTGATGATGCTGTCCATGGTTGTGGTCATGATCAGTATGTCCATGGCAAGTATCCGCCGTATCAGCGAGGTGCTGAACGAAAAAGCGGATCTGACAGACCCTGAGAATCCGGTGGCGGACGTTGCGGACGGAAGCATTGATTTCAATCATGTAAACTTTTCCTATAAGAAGGGAAGCGGAAAGAATGCTCTTACGGATATCGACCTTCATATTAAAAGCGGCGAGACCATCGGCGTGATCGGAGGAACCGGCTCCGGAAAAAGCAGCCTGGTCAATCTGATCTGCCGCCTCTATGACGTGGATTCCGGCTCCGTCTGTGTGGGCGGTACGGACGTCCGAAAATACGACACAGAGGTTCTTCGTAATCAGGTTTCCGTAGTTCTTCAGAAAAACACTTTGTTCTCCGGCACTATCCTGGAAAATCTCCGCTGGGGCGATCCCGACGCCACCGACGAGGAATGCGTGGAAGCGTGTAAGGCGGCCTGCGCCGATGAATTTATCGACAGGATGCCCGACGGTTACCAGACCAGGATCGAACGGGGCGGCTCCAATGTATCCGGCGGACAGAAGCAGCGTCTCTGTATAGCGAGGGCCCTCCTGAAAAAACCGAAGGTCCTGATCCTGGATGACTCCACCAGCGCCGTGGATACCTCTACGGACGCCAGCATCCGGGCGGCGTTCGCAAAGAAGATCCCCGGAACCACCAAGATCATCATCGCCCAGCGTGTTTCCAGTGTGGAATCCGCGGACAGGATCCTGGTGCTGGACGACGGCCGCATCGACGCTTTCGACACACATGAGAATCTTCTGAAGACCAACGCGATTTATCAGGATATCTACAATTCACAGCTTGAAGGCAGCGGCGACTTCGACCAGCCGGCCTGAGAACGGAAAGGAGGAAAACTGATCCATGAACGAAAAAGCAAACGCAAAAAAACCGGAAGGCCGTATGAATACAGCCACCAGGCTGATCAACAGGGTAATCCGGTACATGCTTCATTATTATAAAATACCGTTTCTTATTGTACTTGCCTGTATTCTGGTCACCGCCATCGCGACCGTTGTGGGAGCCACCTTCCCTCAGAAGCTGGTGGACGATTACATCACCCCCATGCTTCAGAACGGATCCCGGGACTTCAGCGGACTGGCGTCCGACCTCGTACAGCTTGTGTGCATCATGGCGCTGGGCGTGATCACCGCCTTTTCCTACAACAGGATCATGGTCAATGTAAGCCAGGGCACCATGCGCAGGCTCAGGGACGATCTGTTCAGCAGAATGGAATCCCTGCCGATCAAGTATTTTGACACTCACGCGCACGGAGATATCATGTCCGTGTACACCAATGACGTGGATACCCTCCGCCAGCTTTTAAGCCAGAGTATCCCCCAGATCATCAACTCTGTGATCACCATGGCGGCGACTCTCGTCACCATGATCATCCTGAATCCGGCGCTGACCGTCATCTCCATCCTTACCGCTGTGGTGATGCTTCTGGTAACGTCGAATTTCTCGAAACTTTCGGGAAAATATTTTATTCGCCAGCAGATCGATCTCGGCGCTGTGGACGGATTTATTGAGGAAATGCTGGACGGGCAGAAGGTTGTAAAAGTATTCTGCCACGAAGAAGCTGCAAAGAGAGATTTTCATGAAGTGAACGAAAGACTGAGAGACAGCACCAACAAGGCGAACCGCTACGCCAACCTGCTGATGCCCATCAACGCCAACATCGGCTGGATCAGCTACGCGCTGGTGGCTATTGTAGGCGCGGTTCTGGGCATCAACGGTCTGGCGGGCGTGACTATCGGTACGGTAGTCACCTTCGTTGGTCTGAACAAAAGCTTTACAAACCCCATTACCCAGGTCAGCCAACAGATCAATTTCGTCGTCAACGCCGCCGCCGGAGCCCAGAGGGTATTCGACCTCATGGATCAGACACCGGAAGCGGACGACGGCTATGTGGAACTTGTCAACGCAGTGGAGGACGAGAACGGAAACCTCACCGAATCTCCGGTGAGAACGAATTTGTGGGCCTGGAAGCATCCTCATAAGGCTGAGGGAACCGTCACCTATACCAGACAGGAAGGCGGCGTTGTATTTGACGATGTGGATTTCGGCTATGACGAAAACAAGATCGTGCTCCACAACATCAGCCTTTATGCGAAACCCGGCCAGAAGATCGCTTTCGTGGGAGCCACCGGAGCGGGCAAAACCACTATCACCAACCTGATCAACCGCTTCTACGACATCGCCGACGGCAAG
>DWVA01000049.1 GCA_019120475.1 Candidatus Blautia intestinipullorum
GAATGGAACAGCCGGAAGAAATGACAGGAAAATCTCTTCTGATCGAAAAATAAAAAATGTGGAAAAAGACGGCAGCCGCAGAACAATCTTTTCTGCGGCTGTTTCTTTTGTCGGGAGGATAAAAAGAATAATGGCGGATACAATAAAAATAAATGAATCTGTTATAATGGCTTAAACAGGCACAGGTTATTTTAAGAAAAAATCACAGACACATATGGTACAAAACAGAATAAGTATGTTATAATGGTAGCGTTAATGAATAAGGAAAAAGGTGACATAAGTGGTTGTAATTTGAAATTACGGTCGAGGAGAACAGTGAATGAGCAGCAAAGAGAACAGAGAAAATCTACCGGCAGATTCTGCTGATGAGACAGCCGCTATTGAAGAAAAGATCAATGCGGCTATGGACAGGCTTACAGAGGACTATCCTGAGACCTCACCGGAGGAAGAAAACAGAGAGTATGCTGATTATGAAGACGCATCCGTACCGGAAGAGGAAGATGAGGAGGGAGCATACAGCGGAGAAGAGCCGGATGATATAGAATATGCGGAAGATGAACCGGACGATATGGAAGAGGAAGAAGAACCGGATGAAAATGAGGAATCTCCACCGATTTCCGAGAGAAGCAGAAATAAGTCAGCCCGTCCGAATCCGGTGGTTTATGTGCCTATGGATGATCTGGACGAGGAGATGCCCCTTTCTTCCCAGAAAAAGAAAAAGCATAAAGGGCTGAAGATCACAGGACTTTTATTGATCATGCTGATCGTGATCGCCGGATGTGCATATGCAGGCGTTTCTTATTATTATGCGGACCGTTTTTTTGAAGGTACATGGATCAATGGAATCAACTGTTCCGGGAAAACAGCCTATGAGACAGAAATGCTTCTTGCTGACCAGATCCAGAATTATTCTATTGAAGTCCTGGCAAGAAATCAGGAGCCTCAGACGATCACAGGAAGCCAGATCAATTACCAATATCTGTCCAGCGGAGAAGTCCTGAAGCTTTTAAAACAGCAGAAACCTTATGAATGGATAAAGGGTTTTTATGAGAAGACAAACTATACAGTATCGGAGAACACCTCTTACGACAAAACACTGCTTCAGAATCAGGTGATTTCTTTAAACTGTGCAAAAGCGGAAAATCAGGTGGAACCGGAAAATGCTTATGTGGCGTTTAAGGACAATCAGTTCCAGATCGTTCCGGAGACGGAAGGAAGCAAACTGAACATTAAGCAGGCTTATCAGATCCTTGATAAGGCCATATCAGAAACACAGACATCCGTAGATTTTAATACAGCTCCGGACGCATACGTTTCAGCGGAGATAACCCAGAATGATCCGGAACTTCAGTCGGCTCTGGAGGCGTGCAACAATTATACAAAAGCAAGCATAACCTATACTTTTGGAGATCAGACAGTAACTCTGGATGGAAATACCATCAAGGATTGGCTCCAGTTTGACGAAAAGGGCCAGCTCCTTCTGGACGATGCAAGCTTTCAGCAGCATATTGCGGATTACGTGGCTCAGGTTGCCGCCCAGTACGATACTGTGGGAACAGAGCGGGAATTCCATACTACCAGCGGACGTGTCGTATATGTATCAGGATCCGCTTATGGCTGGGCCATCGATCAGAGTGCGGAGGTCGCGCAGCTCTCCCAGGAGATTCAGTCAGGAGCACAGGTTACAAGACAGCCTGCATATTCACAGACCGCAAATTCCTATGGGGTGAACGATCTTGGAGACACTTACATCGAGGTGGATCTGAGTGAACAGCATATGTATTATTATCAGTCAGGATCTTTGATATTCGACTCGGATTTTGTATCCGGAAATATGAGTTATTCGGACAGACAGACGCCGTCGGGAATTTATACTCTTTATTATAAGAAAAGCCCCGATGTACTTCGGGGGGCTCAGAAGCCTGACGGAACTTACGAGTACGAGGAGCCGGTAGAGTACTGGATGCCGTTTAACGGCGGGATCGGATTTCATGACGCGCCCTGGCGGTCAGATTTCGGCGGCGACATTTATCTGACAAACGGCTCCCACGGATGTATTAATCTTCCGCCGGAGAACGCCGCAGTGCTTTACAGCATTATCCAGTATAATGTGCCGATCGTCTGCTTCTATTAAATGAAAAAGCCATACAGGAACGACAGAATATTCCTGTATGGCGAAGGAAAAACAGGAGAAAAATATAATGGGAAGAACATTTGATTTTATACTTGCAGGGGCTGCTATCATTGTGGGGATCATGCTTCTGACAGGCCATGGAGACATATTCATGAAGGGCGGCAATACACAGCTTCGCAAGGCGAAATATGACGAGAAAAAGATGACAAAAGGTTCAGGCGTAGCCCTGCTCCTTATCGGTATCGCTACGGGAATCGACTCCTACACTACAGGGCTTGCAGCCAAGATAGGATATATTATAGTCCTGATCCTTATTCTTGCAGGATTAATGTTATATCTGAAATATAAATGCGCTAAGAAGTAAAAATCCACGAAAGAAAAGCAAAGACATGAAAAGCGTCAAAAAGAGCATGGAAGACAGGAGTTTTTCCATGCTCTTTGCAGCTTATGAATAAAAAACACCCTTTGTCTCGTTTATAAAAAGAGACGGACAAGGTCGGCCGGCCTGTCGATCCGGTAATCAGGCTCCGGAACATCTCCAAAGCCATAGGAAGCGAAGACAAAAGGAACCTTGGCTTTTCGGCAGGACAGAAAATCGCCCACAGTGTCTCCGACGTACACAGGAGACGAAAGCCCCTCTTTTTTGATGAGAAGAGAGAGCGTTTCCGGCTTGTCCGCTCCGGTATCGCCATGGCAGAGATGTCCGGCAAAATATTTTTCAAACCTGGAACTTTTTAGAAATACTTCGATATAGCCAGCCTGGCAATTGCTGACAATATAAAGGGGAAATTTCTGTGATAAGCTCTGAAGCGTGTTTTCCAGATCTTCATAAAGAGGAGCGCACTGCTTCAAAAGAGCCTGGTGTTCCGCCTGGCAGCAGCCATCAAGCAGTCTGAGCTGTTCCGCAGGACTTTGATCCGGAAAGACCATTTCCGCAATCTGGGGCATAGGACGGCCGAAGAGAGATTTCAGCCTTTCCTCCGTAATAAGTATATCCATGTGCTCCGTCCGGGTAAGGTATTCTGTCCACGCCCTGGCTACAATGGCAGTGGAATCCCACAGAGTTCCGTCCAAATCAAAAATGATACTGTCCATATTGGCCTGTCCTTTCTCAAATATTCTATGAAAGATTCTATCGGAGAAAATAGAAAAAATCAACTGTCTTTTTCTATAATTTATGGTATGATAGACAGCGAGGTAAAACACATGAATTATAAACATACAGTAAGAGCACAGTTTCTGGACCGCCCAAACCGTTTTATCGCGCATGTGGATATTCAGGGAAGGACGGAGACAGTGCATGTGAAAAATACAGGAAGATGCAGAGAGCTTCTCATTCCGGGATATGAAGTGATCCTGGAGGAGAGCGGAAATCCTGCCCGAAAAACAAAATATGATCTGGTCAGCGTGTGCAAAAAAGGCCGGTGGATCAATATGGATTCCCAGGCGCCCAACAGGACCGCAGAGGAATGGCTGCGTGACGGCCCTCTGTTTGAGGAAGAGCATACAGTATACCGTGAAAAGACATATGGAAATTCCAGGTTTGATCTGTATGTGGAGACGCAGTCCGGAAGAAAGGTATTTGTAGAGGTAAAAGGCGTGACCCTGGAAGAGGACAATATTGCCCGGTTTCCCGACGCGCCTACAGAAAGAGGAGTAAAGCATGTGCGGGAACTGATCCGGTGCGTCCGGGACGGATATGAGGCATATCTTCTTTTTGTGATCCAGATGAAGGACATCCGTCTGTTCCGGCCGAACTGGGAAACTCACGCCGATTTTGGGACTGCTCTCCGGGAAGCGGAAAATGCCGGGGTGAGAATACTGGCATATGACTGCATGGTTGGCGAAAGGAGCCTGGAAATCCGGGATCCGGTTCCTGTAGATCTGGAGGAGCCTGTATGCTGAATGAAATTATAAATCCGCTGGTGGACTGGTACAGAAAAAATAAGAGAGAACTTCCGTGGAGAGATCAGAATAATGCCTACTATACCTGGGTGTCGGAAATCATGCTGCAGCAGACAAGAGTGGAGGCAGTAAAACCGTACTTTCTCAGATTTGTAAAGGAACTGCCGGATGCAGAAGCTTTGGCTGCATGTCCGGAAGAGAAGCTTATGAAACTGTGGGAAGGTCTTGGCTATTATAACCGCGTCAGGAACATGCAGGAGGCGGCAAGGACTGTAGTGAGAGAATATGGAGGAATTCTTCCGGCAGATTATCACAGACTGCTTTCTCTGAAAGGAATCGGAAGCTATACTGCAGGAGCCATTGCGTCTATAGCCTATCAGATTCCTGTTCCGGCAGTGGACGGAAATGTGCTGAGAGTAATTTCCAGAATTGAGGAAAACCGGGAAGACATTATGAAACAGTCCGTACGCAGGAAAGTGGAGGAAGAGCTTTTAAAAATCATGCCTTCCCGCTGCCCCGGGGATTTTAACCAGGCGTTAATGGAGCTGGGCGCGGTAGTCTGTGTGCCGAACGGTCCGGCCAGATGCGGAGAGTGTCCCGTTGCCTTTGCCTGTAAAGCCTGCCTGCACAGTACTGTGGAGGAACTTCCCGTAAAGGGGGAAAAGAAGAAACGGAGAGTGGAAGAGAGGACTGTTCTGGTGATCCAGGACGGAGACAGGACCGCAATACGCCGAAGACCGGAGAAGGGACTGCTTGCCGGACTTTATGAGCTTCCAAATGTGGAGGGAACACTGACTTTGGAAGAAGTTCTTGAAAAGGTAAGGGAGCTTAAGCTGGAACCTTTGTTCATCAAAGAACTGGAAACCTCAAAACATATTTTTTCTCATATAGAATGGAGAATGACGGGATACCTTATCCGTGTGGCTTCACTGGAACAGAAAAAAGATACAGGCCTGTTATTTGTGGAAAGAAATGAGAGGGAACAGCAGTATGCCATTCCTTCTGCTTTCCGGGCCTATGCAAAATATATCAAACAGGAAACAAAAGGGAAAAGGAGGAGACTATGAAACTTCTGAGTATTGCAATACCGTGTTACAATTCAGAGGCATATATGGAAAAGTGTATAGAATCTCTGCTGTCAGGAGGAGAGGATGTGGAGATTCTCGTGGTGGACGACGGCTCGTCGGACCGTACCGCTCAGATCGCCGACGCTTATGCGGAAAAATATCCGACTATCGTCAAAGCGATCCACCAGGAGAACGGCGGCCATGGAGAAGCGGTAAACGCCGGGATCAGAAACGCTACAGGACTTTATTTTAAAGTTGTGGACAGTGACGACTGGGTAAACGAGGAAGCATACAGGAAGATCCTTCATACTCTGGAGGAACTTACGCGGGGACCTCAGACAGTGGATCTTTTTATCAGCAATTTTGTCTATGAAAAACAGGGGGCTGCAAGAAAGAAAGTAATGCAGTATCGCCGCTGCCTGCCTGTTGAGCAGGTGTTCGGATGGGAAAGCGTACACATGCACAGAGGAAAATATCTTCTGATGCATTCCATGATATACAGAACAAAACTGCTTCATGAATGTGGATTGGAACTGCCGAAGCATACCTTTTATGTGGATAACCTTTTTGCTTTTGAGCCGCTTCCTTATGTAAAAAATATGTATTATCTGGATGTAAATTTTTATCGCTATTTTATCGGGCGGGAGGATCAGTCCGTCAACGAAAAGGTGATGATCCGGCGTATCGATCAGCAGCTCCGGGTAAACAAGCTTATGGTGGATGTATTCCACCGCTGCAGATTCGGCAATAACCGCCGGCTCCGCGACTATATGCTTACCTATCTTGACATTATTACTACGGTTTCCTCCATCATGCTGGTTCGGGCAGGAACAGAGGAAGCTCTGGCAAAGAAAAAGGAACTGATGGAATATATCAGGGAGCAGGACCGTTGGCTTTACAGGAAGTTGCGCTACAGCCTTCTTGGAAGAGCTGCAAATCTTCCGGGAAAGGGCGGAAGAAAAATGTTTGTAGCGGCTTACAAGGTCTGCCAGAAATTTTACGGTTTTAACTGAATCCTTTACAGAAACTTTACAATCCGAACACAGGAGATTTAACCCGGAACTTATATACTAAATGAAAAATGGCAAGAAAGTTCGGAGGTAAAATAGATATGATATATTTGGTAGAGGATGATGAAAGCATCCGTGAGCTTGTGGTATATACACTGAAAAGCCAGGATCTTGAAGCAAAAGGATTTGAAAAACCTTCTTTATTCTGGAAGGAACTGGAAAAGGAAGTTCCGTCCTTGATACTTCTGGACATTATGCTTCCAGAGGAGGACGGAATCTCCATTTTGAAAAAACTGAGGGCAAGACCGGATACACGAAAGCTCCCGATCATTATGCTGACAGCTAAAGGCAGCGAATATGATACGGTAATGGGACTGGACAGCGGGGCGGATGACTATATTCCCAAGCCTTTCCGTATGATGGAACTGATCTCGCGCATTAAGGCCAGACTCAGAAGAGTAGAGGACAAAGGTGCAGAGGAGTACCGGATCGGAAACCTGTATGTATGCCCTTCCAGATATGTAGTAACTGTAAATCAGGAGCCGGTAAGCCTGACTCTGAAGGAATATGAGATGCTCTGTCTTCTTTTGAAAAACAGCGGCATGGTATTATCCAGAACACAGCTTCTCAATCAGATCTGGGGATATGAATTTGACGGGGAGAGCAGAACCGTGGACGTACATATCCGGACGCTGCGCCAGAAGCTGGGAGAGGCGGGTGATCTCATTGAAACGGTGAGAGGCATCGGCTACAAAATGGGAAAGTAACAGTTTTTTGAACTGTTATAAGTAAAAGGACAATAAAAATGAAATCACTTGTAATCGCAGAAAAGCCTTCCGTGGCAAGAGATATTGCGCGGGTACTTCACTGCAGCCAGAAGGAAAACGGCGCTCTGGAGGGAAAGGAATATGTAGTCACCTGGGCTCTGGGACATCTTGTAACCCTTGCGGACCCGGAAGAATACGACAAAAAATATACAAAATGGGAGATGAATACGCTTCCTATGATGCCGGAAAAAATGAAGCTGGTGGTGATCCGGCAGACCGCTAAACAGTATCAGGCGGTTAAAAACCAGCTTTTCAGAAAAGATATCGGAGACATTGTGATCGCCACAGACGCAGGACGAGAGGGGGAACTGGTAGCCCGCTGGATTCTGGAAAAATCCGGCTGCCGTAAACCGATCCGGCGTCTGTGGATTTCTTCTGTTACAGACAAAGCGATCAGGGATGGATTCCATAATCTGAAAGACGGAAAAGAATACGACAATCTCTACCGGGCGGCGTCGGCGAGAGCAGAGGCTGACTGGCTGGTAGGAATCAACGGAACGAGAGCACTGACATGTAAATACAATGCGCAGCTTTCCTGCGGGAGAGTACAGACGCCTACTCTTGCCATGATCGCGATGCGGGAGGATGAAATCCGGAATTTTAAGCCAAAGGACTATTTCGGGATCACGCTTCAGGCGGGGGGAGTGCAGTGGACATGGAAAGACGGTAAAAACGGCGGCACCCGTACATTTCATAAGGAAAAGGCGGAAGAGATACGGGAGAAGGCCGGACATTCCGTACTGGAGATCACCTCTGTTGAAAAAAAGCCGAAAAAGACACTGGCTCCCGGCTTGTATGACCTGACTACCCTTCAGCGGGAGGCGAACCAGAGGTACGGTTTTTCCGCGAAAGAAACGCTGAATATCATGCAGAGACTTTATGAAAACCATAAAGTCCTGACATACCCGCGGACCGATTCCCGTTATATTGGAAAAGATGTAGTGCCTACTATCAGGGAACGGCTGAAAGCCTGCGGAACCGATCCATACCGGAAGCTGGCGGGAGCGCTGCTTACAAAGCCTCTTCAGACAAACGGAAGCTTTGTAGACGATAAAAAGGTGAGCGATCATCATGCGATCATTCCCACAGAGCAGTTTGTGCAGATCGATCATATGACAAACGAGGAACGGAAAATCTATGATATGGTTGTACGCCGCTTCCTGAGCGTCCTTTATCCGCCTTCTGTCTATGAGCAGACAGCCGTTGAAGGGAACGCGGCCGGGTACAGCTTTGCTGCCAAAGGCAGATCTGTAAAAGATCCGGGCTGGAAGGCCGTATATGAAGAAGGCTTTCAGGAGGATGAGGAGGATACAGAAGCGCAGGAAATGAAAGACCAGAGCCTCCCGGATTTCCATAAAGGACAACGGATACAGATTGAAAAGATACAGCTTACATCCGGAAAAACAAAGCCCCCGGCCAGATTTACAGAA
>DWVA01000050.1 GCA_019120475.1 Candidatus Blautia intestinipullorum
TTTTCTGTTTTTGTTCCTGCATATTTAGACATATAAATACCTCCATTTTGCAAAAAGGAACTTGCGATACTGCCGATGCCTTATGAAATAATGACACTGGTGATGTCTCAAGTCCCTTTTCAAATATCCTATTTTACGTGAACCGGACATTAGCTGCCGGTTCTGTTCCTGAAGTTTATTTTCGGATTAGCCGAAGTATCTCTTAAGAAGACCTGCGAATGCTTTTCCGTGGCGAGCTTCGTCTCTTGCCATTTCATGAACAGTGTCATGGATAGCGTCAAGGTTTGCTGCTTTCGCACGTTTTGCAAGGTCGAATTTACCAGCGGTTGCGCCGTTTTCTGCAGCTACACGCATTTCAAGGTTTTTCTTGGTGCTGTCTGTTACAACTTCGCCCAGCAGTTCAGCAAATTTTGCTGCATGTTCTGCTTCTTCATAAGCTGCTTTCTCCCAGTATAAGCCGATCTCCGGATAGCCTTCTCTGTGAGCTACTCTAGCCATTGCAAGATACATACCAACTTCAGAGCACTCGCCCTCGAAGTTTGCTCTCAGGTCTGCGAGGATATCTTCGCTAACGCCCTTTGCAACGCCTACAACATGCTCAGCAGCCCATGTCATTTCAGAATCCTGCTTTGTGAATTTCTCAGCCGGAGCCTTGCAGATCGGACATACTTCCGGAGCTGTTTCGCCTTCATAAACATAACCACATACACTGCATACCCATTTTGCCATAGTAATAATCTCCTTTTCTAAATTTGTTTTAATTGATAATAGTAATTGTTACTGTTTTGCTATGCCTTTAATTTATCACAAAGGTTTTTAATTGTCAAGAGGAAATCTCAACATTTTTCTTTTTTCAAACAATTTTCACAGAGTCCGGAAAATCTTGCGGTGCATTCTGTAATTTTCCCCTTAAAATCTTTTTCTGCCCTATGGATGATGTCCTGAAGATCCTCCATTTCCAGATCCTGCACGCACCCGCAGCCGGTGCAGATAAAGTGACAGTGGGGATCGGTCCTGCCGTCGAAACGGTCGGCTCCGCCAAAGCTTTCAAGCTTCTGGATTTCTCCAATATCGGACAGGAGAGAGAGATTGCGGTAAACAGTTCCAAGACTGATATTGGGATATATGATCTTCATATTTTCATATACCGTATCTGCGGTCGGATGATCCGTACGGGTCATAAGAAATTCCTTGATGGATTCTCGCTGACGGCTGTATTTCAATGCGGCCATAAACTCACTCCCTTCTTTTCTGGTTTATATTTGCAGCTCCTTTATTGATAACAATAATGGTTACTGATATTATATGGAGGTATATGCCTGTTTGTCAAGACAAATAAAAAAATCCTCCGGAATCAGGACAGATATCTGTTCAGATTCCGGAGGATCGGATGAGGCTTATGGTTTTTATTTCTGGTTTTGTGTTATTTTGCGTAAAAGATCTTTGTCAGGTATACCGGGTTCTGTCATATTTACAGGGTCCAGGATACGGTCCAGTTCTTCCGCGTTCAAAAGCTGTTCTTTCAGGATAAGGCTGCGCACAGATTCGCCTGTTTTCATTGCCTGTTTGGCAATGTCCGCGGCTTTCTGGTATCCCACATAAGGACAGATGGCAGTGATGACTCCCACACTGTTTTCCACAAGATAGCGGCAGCGGTCTTCATTGGCGGTGATGCCGGTGATGCAGTTGTCCACAAAAGTACGGACAGCGTAAGCCAGCGTGTCGATGGACTGGAACATGCAGTAGAAGATAATGGGCTCGAAGGCGTTCAGTTCCAACTGTCCGGCCTCGGCGGCCATGGTGATGGTAACGTCGTTGCCGATGATATTAAAGGCTACCTGGTTGACTACCTCCGGGATCACAGGATTTACCTTGCCGGGCATAATGGAAGATCCGTTCTGCCGTGCGGGAAGATTGATCTCCCCGAAACCGGCTCTTGGACCGGAGGACATAAGGCGGAGATCGTTGGCGATCTTGGAAAGAGTGACGGCGCAGGCCTTAATAGCTCCGGAAACGGCCACAAAGGGATCCAGGTTCTGGGTAGAGTCGATCAGGTCGAAAGCCTGGACAAAATCCATATCCGCAACCTGCACCAGGTTGGGAACGATCCTTTCCAGATAGGCCTCGTCGGCGTTGATGCCTGTTCCGATGGCGGTACCGCCCATATTCAGAGTGCGCATCTCGTCCATGGCCTTATCCATACGGTTGATATCCCGCATAACAGCTACAGAGTAAGCCTGGAATTCCTGGCCGAGACGGATGGGAACCGCGTCCTGCATCTGGGTCCTTCCCATTTTGATCACATGGTCGAATTCCGCAGCTTTGTCACAGAAGGCTTTATGTAAGCGAAGAAGTTCCTTTTTCAGTCTTTTCAGCAGCCGCAGAGACGTCATCTTTCCGGCGGTAGGGATCACGTCGTTGGTGGACTGGCCGCAGTTTACGTGATCGTTGGGGTTGACCAGAGAATAATCCCCTTTTTTGCCGCCCAGGATCTCGATGGCCCGGTTGGCGATGACTTCGTTGGCGTTCATGTTCAGGGAAGTGCCGGCGCCGCCCTGTATAGGATCCACAATAAAATCGTCATGGAATTTTCCCGCAATGATCTCGTCGCAGGCCTGAACAATGGCGGTGGCTCTCTTTTTATCAAGAATTCCGATCTCGCAGTTGGTGATGGCTGCGGCTTTTTTTATGTAAGCCAGGCTGTTGATGATCTCTGGATGCATGTTAAGACCTGTAATAGGAAAGTTCTCCGCAGCGCGGAGAGACTGTACTCCGTAGTAAACGTCTTCCGGAACATCTTTTACGCCGATGGAATCTTTTTCCCGGCGGTAGTCGGTTGTATGTGTATTATCCATTGTGCTATTTCTCCTTCTCCTGTAAAAACCGGGCGGACGAAGGGGCCCGGGAATCTTTTCTGTTGTTTTCAGTATACGTACAGGATATAATATAATCAAATACATATATTAGTATAGATAATATAATAATTATGTTATAGAAGAAGGAGAGGAGGATGGAAATGGCGGAAGACGATACCAGGATGTTTCAGGGCAGAGAATATGTTTATGCAGTTTACCGGGAAAAAAGCTTCTCCCGCGCCGCCCAGAAGCTGTTTATTTCCCAGCCGTCCCTCAGCGCGGCTGTAAAAAGGACGGAGGAACGGATCGGCTATCCTGTCTTTGACAGGAGCACAAAGCCTCTGAAGCTTACGGAATGCGGCGAAAAATATATTGCCGCTGTGGAAAAAATGATGGCTGCGGAGCAGGAGTTCTTTCATTATATTAATGATCTGGGGGAACTGAAGACCGGAAATCTCACTCTGGGAGGCAGCAGTCTTTTTTCTTCCTGGATCCTGCCCCAGATCATGGGCAGGTTTTCCAGAAAATACCCCATGGTGAAGATCTCTCTTGTGGAGGAAAGCACTTCGCGTCTGGAGGAGCTTCTGCAGAACGGAGGGGTGGATCTTATGATGGATAACTGCGATCTGGACAATGCCGTATTTGAAAGTTGCGTGTATCAGAAGGAACATCTTCTTCTTGCGGTTCCCGGCGCCTTTGCGGTCAACGGGAAGCTTCAGGAGTATGCGGTTCCCGCCAGGGAAATCCGAAGGGGAAAGCTGTCGGAGTCAGAGATACCGACGGTTCCCCTGGAATATTTCAGGGATGAGCCCTTCGCTCTTCTGAAACCAGATAACGATACAAGAAAACGGGCCATGAATCTGTGCAGGCTTCACGGCTTTGAACCGAGAATGATCTTTGAACTTGACCAGCAGCAGACGGCGTACCATGTCACCTGCTCCGGGCTGGGCGTCTCTTTTGTCAGCGACACCCTGATCATTTACGGAGGAGCGAACCCCGGCGTGGTCTATTACAGGCTGGACGGCGCGGACAGCTTCAGGAACCTTTTTTTCTACTGGAAAAAGGGACGGTATTTCAGCCGCGCCATGGGAGAATTCCTGAAGACTGCGGGCTGTATGAAAGACAGAAAGTCTGGAAATCCTCATGAAGACAATATATAATAAAATCCGTATCTTAAGGATATCTTAATAAATTACCCCTTTCATCTTAAAAACAGGCTGATATTCTTAGGATAACAGATCACAGAGGATGCGGACCGGACCGATGTGAGAAGAGAAGAGGGCAGGAGGTAGAGAAAAATGGCGGAAATACTTGTTTGCGACGACGACAGAGCCATTGTGGAAGCGATTGAAATTTATCTGACCCAGGAGGGACATCATGTTTTGAAGGCATACGACGGGGAGGAAACACTGCGGATCCTCGGAAACAGTCAGGTGGATCTTCTGGTAATCGATGTGATGATGCCGAAGCTTGACGGGATACGGGCTACCCTGAAGATCAGGGAGGAAATGTCCCTTCCCATCATCATCCTCTCGGCGAAATCCGAGGACGCGGACAAGATCCTGGGATTAAACGTGGGAGCGGACGATTATGTGACAAAGCCCTTCAACCCGCTGGAGCTGGTTGCCAGAGTGAAATCCCAGCTCAGAAGATATACGCAGCTTGGAGCCGCCGCGGGAATCCAGAAAGCGAACGTTTACGAGACAGGCGGCCTGTCTGTGGACGACGACAAAAAAGAAGTACGGGTGGACGGCGACCTGGTAAAGCTGACGCCTATCGAATACAGGATCCTTCTGTTTCTTATCAAAAATAAGGGAAGAGTATTTTCTATCAGCCAGATATATGAAAATATCTGGAACGAGGAGGCGTTTGCCGCAGAAAATACCGTGGCAGTCCACATCCGGCATATCCGGGAGAAGATTGAGATCAATCCAAAAGAGCCCAGATATCTGAAAGTAGTCTGGGGGCTGGGATACAAAGTGGAGAAACTGTAGAGGGACCGGACAGTTACAGACGGCAGATTTATGGATCAGCGCCGCAGGGAAGCAAACAGGAAAAGATCAGGACGGACAGAAAGGGGTAGATGGTTATGAAAAAGCGATGGTACAGAAATAAATGGGCAAAAGGGATACTGGTTGCACTGGGAATCATATCCGTGGAGGCGGCAGCGGTCAGCGCGGGAATGGTGGTCGGCATAGCCTCCATGGGAATTTATCCTTTTGACAGCGGCACTTATACCGAATCCCGGAGTTTTGCAAATGAAGTATACAGGAGTTCGGGCGACATACTGCACGCTGTTCAGAACGCCGGGTTCCTGGGAGACGGCCAGGGGGTGATCGATCTTCAGGAAGTGTTTTCCGAGGAACCCATCAGCTATGAAGATACTTCAGGACTGGCCTACAGTGTGAAGGATCTGGAAGAGTGGGCGGAAAGCGGATGGGGGAATGAAGATACGGAAAATATCCTTATCTGCACGAAGAAAGATGGCGGCGAAGAGTATCTCTACTTTGACGAATTTAATGATAAGATCCGCAGCGGAGAGCTGAAGATACAGATCAACGGAACGATTGACGGATACGGGGAGGACCAGGCGGTGGAGTATGCCACCACAGAGGATTATGAAGCGGCCAGGGAGGCGGCGGAATCTGATCTGGAGGAGGAACTGCTGGAATGGCTCAGGAACCGGAATTTTATGTATGATACAGGGATCAGCGACAGCTATTACAGCGCCTGTGTAGTGGATAAGGACGGAGAGATTGTTTATACAGACGTTAAGAATTTTTCCGACTATGCCTTTCCGGAAAAATATCATCCGCAGGACGCGGACAGCATTCTGGAAGTGCTGAATGAAGACCCTCAGTGGCAGGGCAGGATCTATGACGCATATGATGCTCTGACGGATGCTCTGAACCAGGCGGTACTGGCGGTACAGTCCCGTGCAACTCTTGAAGAAACCTACGGAGAGGGACTTACCAATCTGAATTATGTTTTTGTGGATAATGGTGCGGATAAGGTATATACCAATGTGGAAAACCTGAAAGATACAGATTATGACAGCGTATGGAAACGGATCGATCAGGATGCCGCATCCCATGTAATCCTTACGCCCGAGGAAGGGGGAACCAACCTTAATACAGCTATAAACAGTCTCCAGGACTGGAAGAATCTGGCGGAAGGATACAGTACTGATAAAGGCGATTATCTTTTCGCAATATGGACGGATGAGAATTTTGAGATACCGGACGTCCTGGCGGAGAATCAGGAAAATTATGAGAAGTATGCCGGATGGCTGACGCCGATTTTGAGCTGCGGGCTCTTTTCCATTGTCCTTCTGATTGTCTGCGTGGGCTTCCTGACGGCAGGAGCAGGACGCGCCAATGAGGGTGAAGAGATCCGCCTGAATTTCTTTGACCGGTGGTTTACGGAGATAGCGGCTCTTCTGGTAGTCGGTATCTGGCTTGCCGGAACGACGTCGGTACTGAATATTATCACCTGGAGTCTGGAAGTAGATACGCTTGGATATTTTATCATCTTTAATATTCTTGGCCTGTGGACGGGAATCTGGTTTTTCATCGGCTGGCTTAGTCTGGTGAGAAGAATTAAAGCAGGAGCGCTCTGGAAAAACAGCTTTACCAGATGCTTCATCCTGGCGGCGGGAAAACTTCTTAAAAAAGGATGGGCGCTGCTGAAAGAGATTGTAGAGCTGTTTGCCGTTAATACCTCCAGCCGTCTGAAGATGGCGCTGATCTTCGGTGGATTCTGCTTCTTCCAGTTTGTGGTATGTGGAATGATCTTCGCCGGCGGAGCGTGGATCCTGATCCTCGTGCTGGGGGCTGCGGACGCCGCAGGGCTGGTATATCTTCTGAGGAAAGCCCGGGGACGGGAGGAAATCCTGAAAGGCTTAAAGGAGATCACAGACGGAAACCTGCAGTACAAAATCCCTCTGGACAAACTTACGGGAGAGCAGAAAACCATCGCGGAGTATATCAACCGTATCGGAGACGGTCTCGACGCGGCGGTTGAAAACAGTGTGAAAAACGAGAGGATGAAAACAGAGCTGATCACCAATGTGTCCCATGATATTAAGACGCCTCTGACTTCCATTATCAACTATATCGATCTTCTGAAAAGAGAGCATCCCACAGATCCTAAAATCTGCGGATATCTGGATATTCTGGAAGAGAAGGCACAGAGGCTGAAACATCTTACCGAAGATGTGGTGGAGGCGTCCAAAGCCAGCACTGGAAATATTTCTCTGGAAATGGCAGACCTGAACTTTGTGGAGCTGGTGCATCAGGTGATCGGGGAATTTGAAGAAAAGTTCCAGGAAAAGAATCTGACTTTGATGATGCACTTTGAAGAGGACGAGGCAATTATCTGCGCGGACGGCAGGAGACTGTGGCGCGTTCTGGAAAATGTTTTCGGGAACGTGGCGAAATACGCCATGGAGAATACCAGAGTATATGCGGAAATGAAAGTAGAAAAGCCGACGGTGAAATTCTCGCTGAAAAATATCTCCGCCCAGCCTCTGAACATCTCCGCAGACGAGCTTACCGAGCGGTTCATCCGGGGAGATGTTTCCAGAAATACAGAGGGAAGCGGTCTGGGGCTTTCCATAGCGAAGAGCCTTACCGAGCTTCAGGGCGGAGAGTTCAGGCTTTATCTGGACGGAGATCTGTTTAAAGTAACGATCGTGTTCCAGGTAAAAGATAAATAAGCGTGTCATCATACAGGAAGAAGGATACAGAACAGGATTGGATTCCTGGGGATAAGATTTGCAGGAGAAAAAGGACAGCAGATAAAAATGCCCCTCCCGGGACGGCAGATTATAAAATACCTGCCGGTTTGGGAGGGGTGTTTTGTCAGAATTACGACGCGAAGTTTCCGGTATAAAGCTGATAATATTTTCCCTTGGCTGCGATCAGTTCGTCATGAGTACCTCTTTCAATAATGCGTCCCTGCTCCATTACCATGATACAGTTGGAGTTTTTGACAGTGGAGAGACGATGGGCGATGACGAAGGTGGTCCTTCCTTTCATCAGGGCGTCCATACCTGCCTGCACCAGTTTTTCGGTACGGGTATCAATGGAGGAGGTAGCCTCATCCAGGATCAGGGCCGGCGGATCGGCCACTGCCGCGCGGGCGATGGCGAGAAGCTGTCTCTGTCCCTGGCTTAAATTGGCCCCGTCCCCGGTAAGCATGGTGTCGTATCCATCCGGGAGACGGCGGATGAACCCGTCCGCGTTTGCAAGCTTCGCCGCTTTGATACATTCCTCGTCGGTAGCGTCCAGCTTGCCGTAGCGGATATTATCCATAACTGTTCCGGTAAACAGATGAGTGTCCTGGAGAACCATTCCCAGAGACCGCCTCAGATCCGGTTTTTTGATCTTGTTGATATTGATTCCGTCGTAGCGGATCTTGCCGTCGGCGATGTCGTAGAAGCGGTTAATGAGGTTGGTGATGGTGGTCTTGCCGGCGCCGGTGGCCCCCACGAAGGCGATCTTCTGGCCTGGCTTGGCCCACAGGCTGATGTCGTGGAGGACCAGCTTGCCCTCGTCGTAGCCGAAGTCCACATCCTCAAAGACCACGCTGCCCTGCAGCTTGGTATAGGTGACGGTTCCGTCGGCCTTGTGGGGGTGCTTCCAGGCCCACACATTGGTGCGCTCAGACGCCTCGTGCATCTGGCCCTCGGCGTCCTCCTTGGCGTCCACCAGCTCCACATAGCCCTCATCGGTCTCGGGCGTCTGGTCCATCAGATCGAAGACCCGCTGGGCGCCGGCCGCGGCAGTGACCACGAAGTTGATCTGCATACTCACCTGGGCAATGGGGTTCGTGAAGCTCTTGTGCAACCCCACGAAGGTGATGACGGTGCCCAGGGTCACGCCGGCCATATTGTCATTGATGGCCAGGATGGCGCCCACAATGGCCACCAGGGTGTAGCTCAGCCAGCCGATGTTCATGTTGATGGGCATGAGCAGGTTGGAATAGCGGTTGGCCATATTGGCGCTCTGGCGCAGGGCCTCGTTGACCTTGTGGAAGTCGGCCTTGGCCTCCTCCTCGTGGCAGAAGACCTTGACCACCTTCTGGCCGT
>DWVA01000051.1 GCA_019120475.1 Candidatus Blautia intestinipullorum
GGAATCCAGGGAACTCTATCCTGGACAGAAACGGCCGGTGATCCTTATCTGCCCCGGAGGCGCTTACCGGATGACTTCTGACAGAGAGGCGGAGGCAGTGGCTGTCCGTTTTATGGCGGAGGGATACCATACCGCTGTTTTAAGATACAGTACGGCTCCCGCCAGATATCCGGCGGCATTGTGCCAGCTTGCAAAAGCAGTAAGTATCCTGAAGGAAAACAGCAGCCGCTGGCTGATCGAAAAGGACTCTGTGATCGTTATGGGATTTTCGGCAGGAGGCCATCTGGCGGCTTCTTTAGGCGTGTTCTGGAACCGTCCGGAACTTTTTGAAAAGCCTGATCTGCTTCCGGAGCAGATCCGTCCTGCTGGAATGATCCTGTCCTATCCGGTGATCACCTCGGGAGAATATGGACATCAGGAAAGTTTCAGAAATCTTCTTGGGGAACGCTATGAAGAAATGAAAGATATGCTTTCTCTGGAAAAGCAGGTTTCTTCCGATACGCCCCGGACCTTCCTGTGGCATACGATGGAGGACGCTACAGTTCCTATGGAAAATTCTCTGTTGTTTTTGCAGGCGCTGCGGCAAAACGGCGTTCCGGCGGAATACCACCTGTTTCCATATGGAAAACACGGAGTCGGGCTTGGGAACAATCTGACGGCCGGTGAAGACGGAAGCGGTATCGCACCCTGCGCCGACTGCTGGAGCGCTCTTGCGGCGAAGTGGCTTTCGCGTGAGTTTCCCTGGTGGACGCCGGGAAAAAGATGACCATTCGGAGATTTTTTGTAAAATTGGGGTAAAAAGAATTTGACTCCATATCTCTGATGCACTATAATAAATCTGTATGTACAAAAACAAGCAACAAAGAGAGAAAAATCCATGATAAAAAGTATGACAGGCTTCGGTCATGCCGAGGCAGTGACAAAAGAACGGAAGATTACCGTAGAACTGAAATCAGTAAATCACAGATATCTTGATCTGAGTATCAAGATGCCCCGGAAGCTGAATGTATTTGAGGGGCAGATCAGGAATCTGATGAAACATTACATGCAGCGCGGCAAGGTGGACGTGTTTATTACCTATGAAGATTATACAGCCGGAAGCGTATCTGTAAAATATAACAGAGAGATTGCCGCGGAATACCTGAAATATTTAAAGCAGATGGAGGAAGAGTTCTCTCTGGAAAACGATATGAAAGTATCCGCTCTGTCCCGGTACCCGGAAGTACTGACCATGGAAGAACAGTCCATCAACGAAGAAGAAACCTGGAACTCACTGGAAGGCCCTCTTAACGAGGCGTGCAGAAAGTTTGTAAAGACCAGGGAAAGAGAAGGGGAAAACTTAAAAAACGATCTTCTCGCCAAACTGGACGGTCTGGAGAATATGGTGATAAAAGTACAGCAGCGTTCGCCGGAGGTTGTGAAGGCATATCGGGAAAAACTGGAAGCGAAAGTCCATGAGCTTTTGGAGGACGCGCAGATTGATGAAAGCAGGATCGCAGCGGAAGTCATTCTCTTTTCTGATAAGATCTGCAATGATGAGGAAACTGTCCGGCTTTTGAGTCATATCCGCGGAATGAAGAAAATCCTTATGGAAAAAGAAGGCATTGGCCGGAAGCTGGATTTCATGGCTCAGGAGATGAACCGGGAAGCCAACACGATTCTGTCAAAGTCCAGCGATCTGGAAGTGTCGGATATTGCCATTGATCTTAAAACTGAAATTGAAAAGATCCGTGAGCAGATCCAGAATATAGAATAACGGAGGCAGAAAGCACCGGTGTCAAAATTGATCAATGTGGGATTTGGGAACGCGGTAAACTCCCAGAAAATCGTGGCTGTAGTAAGCCCGGATGCCGCGCCGGTGAAGCGTATGGTTCAGAGCGTCAAGGGAACCCGCTCGCTGATAGACGCTACTCAGGGCAGAAAGACGAAAGCGGTGATCGTTACGTCTGATGATTATCTGATCCTTTCCGCTCTGCAGCCCGAAACGATAGCGAAAAGATTTGCGGAAGCTTATGATTATGAAGACAGGGGAGAGGAACATGAGTAAAGGAATACTTACAGTTGTATCAGGCTTTTCCGGAGCCGGCAAGGGAACGGTGATGAAGCGCCTTCTGGAAAGCAAAGGCAATTATGCTCTTTCTATTTCTGTTACCACCAGAGAACCCCGGAAAGGGGAAGCTGACGGCCGGGAATATTTCTTCCGTACCAAGGAAGAAGTGGAAAAAATGATCCGGGAAGATCAGCTTTTGGAGTACGCGAAATACGTAGACCATTATTACGGCACTCCGAGAAAATATGTAGAGGACAAACTGGCGGAGGGAAAAGATGTTATCCTGGAAATTGAGATCCAGGGAGCTCTTCAGATTAAGAAAAAGGTTCCGGAGGCAGTGCTTGTCTTTATTACGCCGCCCTCTATGGAGGAATTGAAAAGGCGTCTTACAGAAAGGGGAACAGAAAGCCGGGAGGTAATCGACTCCAGACTTGCCAGAGCTTCTGAAGAAGCCGAAAGCATAGATAAATATGATTATATTCTTGTCAATGATAAAGTTGACGACTGTGTGGAGACTCTCCACCATCTTATATCAAGCGAACATCTCCGCTCACAGCGGAATATGGATTTTATCTGTAAAATCCAGGATGAATCCCGTATATTCAAGAAAGGAGAATGAGATATCATGATACATCCGTCATATTCAGAACTGATTCAGGCTATTAATAACAACGCAGAGGAAGACGACAACACAATGATGCTGAACAGCCGCTATTCTCTGGTACTGGCTACCAGCAAGCGCGCCCGCCAGCTGATCGCCGGAGCGGAGCCTCTTGTAAAGGGCGCTGCCGGAAAAAAACCTCTTTCCGTAGCTATTGAAGAATTTTATGAGGGAAAAGTAAAAATCATTGCCGATACGCCCAAGGAAGAAGATGCGGCGCCGGCTGTGACAGAGGCGGCTTCCGAAGAGGCGGAGACTTCTGCAGAAGAAACGGCTCAGGAGACTGCGGAAACAGAAGAATAATCATAAATGCACAGGCGCTGTACGATACAGAAGGTCAAAAGATTCATTTTTGTATTGTGCAGCACTTTGCATATATCAGGAGAATTTATGAACATACTATTTATTTCACTTGGCTGTGACAAAAATCTGTCGGATTCTGAGGAGATGCTGGGACTTCTGACAGAAAGAGGACACAACATCGTAAACAGCGAGGAGGAAGCGGACGCCATTGTCATTAATACCTGCTGTTTTATTCACGATGCAAAAGAAGAAAGTGTGGAAACCATCCTGGAGATGGCAGAGTATAAGAAAGCCGGCTCTTTAATGGCGCTTATCGTTACCGGATGTATGGCTCAGAGGTATAAAGAAGAGATCATACAGGAGATCCCTGAAGTGGACGCTGTGCTGGGAACCACTTCCTACGGCGATATCGTAAAAGCACTGGATGAAGTGCTGAAGGGAAAAAGCTTTCAGGAATTCCGGGATATCAACGAGCTTCCTGCGGTTTCCGCCAGCCGGGTTCTTACTACCGGAGGACATTTTGGATATCTTAAAATTGCAGAGGGATGTGATAAGCACTGCACATACTGCATCATCCCTTCGCTGCGAGGACGGTTCCGCAGCATTCCGGAAGAACGTCTCATACAGCAGGCGGAGTATATGGCTTCTCAGGGAGTGAAGGAACTGATCCTGGTGGCGCAGGAAACCACAGTATACGGAACAGATATTTACGGAAAGAAAACGCTTCATCTTCTTCTGAAAAAGCTGTGCGGCATTAAAGGCATACGCTGGATCCGTGTTCTTTACTGTTATCCGGAGGAGATTTATGATGAACTGATCCAGGTTATGAAGGAAGAGAAAAAAATCTGCCACTATCTGGATCTTCCGATCCAGCACGCAAGCGACCGTATTCTGAAAAGAATGGGAAGACGCACCAGCAAAGAACAGCTTGTGGAGATTATTGGGAAGCTTCGGAGAGAAATTCCCGATATCATTCTGCGGACCACGCTGATCACAGGATTCCCCGGCGAAACAGAGGAAGATCATCAGGAACTGATGGAATTTGTAGACGAAATGGAATTTGACAGACTTGGCGTATTTACCTATTCTGCGGAAGAGGGAACTCCGGCCGCATCCATGGACGGACAGATACCGGAAGAACTGAAGGAGGCTCGGAGAGATGAACTTATGGAGCTTCAGCAGGAAATTTCTCTGGAAAAGGGAAATGAGAGAATCGGGCAGGAGCTTCTGGTAATGATCGAAGGAAAAGTATCCGGAGAAAGCGCTTATATTGGACGGACATATGGAGACGCCCCGAATGTAGACGGCTATCTGTTCGTTCAGACAGGAGAACTTCTGATGACAGGAGATTTTGCGAAGGTCCGTGTCACAGGGGCAATGGAATACGATTTGATAGGAGAGTTGGCTGATGAATACACCGAATAAACTGACTGTAGGAAGAATGATCATGGTTCCTTTCCTCGTCCTGTTTCTTTTGACAGGATGGGGCGGGGAGGCAAACCGTTATATATCTGTAGCTATTTTTGTGATCGCCAGTGTTACCGACTGGTTTGACGGGTATCTGGCAAGAAAGAATCATCTTGTAACGAATTTCGGAAAATTTATGGATCCGCTGGCCGACAAGCTTCTTGTATGCTCCGCTATGATCTGTCTGATCGAGCTGGATCGTCTGCCTGCATGGATCGTCATTGTGATCATTGCCCGGGAATTTATTATCAGCGGCTTCCGTCTGATCGCCGCGGAAAACGGAATTGTGATCGCGGCAAATTACTGGGGAAAATTTAAGACGGTATCCCAGATGATCATGATCATCCTTCTGCTGCTTGATCTGGGCGGAGCCTTTGACATCCTGGGAGAAATCTTTATCTGGCTGTCTCTTGCGCTGACAGTGATCTCTCTGATCACCTATATCTGGCAGAACAGATCTGTTTTGTCCATGCAGGAATAGCCGGATACGCGGAACCGCCGCAGATGAAATCAACGGACACAGAAGGAGAGAAGGAGGTTTTCCTGATGACAGCAGAACTGATTTCAGTAGGAACAGAAATCCTGC
Organism: Candidatus Blautia intestinipullorum; assembly: GCA_019120475.1. Lineage (GTDB taxonomy): Bacteria > Bacillota > Clostridia > Lachnospirales > Lachnospiraceae > Blautia_A > Blautia_A intestinipullorum. The sequence goes on from DWVA01000051.1 coordinate 5,068, forward strand.
TGGGAAATATTGTAAATACCAACAGCGCCTATTTGGCGGAAAAATGCGCGCAGCTTGGACTTTCTCTTTATTACCAGACAGTAGTCGGCGATAATGAAGAGCGTATGAGAGATACCATAAAAACGGCGCTCAGCCGTTCGGATATTCTTATCCTTACAGGCGGGCTGGGACCCACAGAGGATGATCTTACAAAAGAAGTGACGGCAGAGGTAATGGGGCTTCCTCTGAAAGAAGATCCTCACAGCCGCGAACTTCTGGACGCTTATCTGCAGCAGTATCAGAAAAACGACGCTCAGCGAAGAATCACGCCGAATAATTATAAGCAGGCAATGGTGCCGGAGGGCGCTGTTGTATTGGACAATCACAATGGTACAGCTCCGGGTCTGATCATGGAAAAGGACGGAAAAACAGCGATTCTGCTTCCCGGTCCTCCCGGAGAAATGAAGGCCATGTTTGAAGAATATGTATTTCCCTGGCTCCGAAGGAAACAGCCGGAAATGATATTTTCCCAGATGGTAAAGATCTGCTCCATCGGAGAGAGCCAGGTTGCGGAGGAGATCCAGGATCTTATTGAAGCTCAGACAAATCCGACGATCGCCCCCTACGCGAAAACAGGTGAAGTTCATCTTAGGATCACTGCCCGGGGAAACAGCCAGAAGGAATGTGAGGAGCTGATCCAGCCTGTAGTCCGTGAACTGGAGCGCCGCTTTGGGAAAAACATTTTTGCCGAGTCAGAGAATATGACTCTGGAAGAGGCGGTGACAGTTCTTTTGTGGGAACGTAATCTGACTCTTTCTACAGCGGAATCCTGTACAGGAGGAGCCATTGCCGCCAGAATCGTAAATGTGCCGGGAGCTTCGGAGGTATTGATGCAGGGAATGGTCACCTACAGCAACCGCGCGAAACAAAATACGCTGGGCGTGAAAGAGGAAACTCTGAAACTGTACGGCGCGGTATCCGAAGAGTGCGCCCGGGAAATGGCTCAGGGAGGCTGTTCCTTTGCAGGGACCGACGTCTGTCTTTCTGTCACCGGCATTGCGGGACCGGGCGGAGGAACTCCGCAAAAACCGGTGGGTACGGTTTTTATGGGATGCTGTGTAAAAGGCAAAACAGCAGTCAGAGAATACCACTTTATCGGCAGCAGGGCGAGAGTGAGAGAACAGACAGTAGCTCATGGTCTTGCGTTTCTTCGTTCCTGCATCCTGGAAAACGGTTAAAAAGGATTCTAACGTATCATTTTCATAAGATTTACAATACGGTCGATCTTCGCCGTTTCTTCCGGAGATTTCCCCATTTTCAGGACCTCCAGCACTGCCGAGATTTCCTCGGAGGAAAAATTCAGGCCATTGTTTTTTCCCTGGGCGGCTGCGCTCATCAGAAACGGAAGAAGGTCGGCGGGACTTTTCCCGCTGCCCTGTTCTGCAAGGCTCTGGAGCATTTTCAGTTTATTTTTGTCCATGCCGGACAGCTTGGGATCATTTTGCCAGTTTGTATCCATTGGGATTCCCCTTTCTATACACATTGATTTTTCTGCTGCCTTCCGGCGGCTTTTTTAATATGGAATATCCGTCATTCGTTCATAATCTGGATCATCTGGATGATCGCCAGCATATTTGTGATCTGGTCAAGCTGCTGCCGGCTTTTTCCGCTGCTGTATTTTCGGATATCCTGTATCATGTCTATGGGATCAGTGCTTTCCGCCGCACATATCTGCATTTCCTGATTCGCTGGAGAAAAAAGAGAAAAGGTATTGATAAGCTCCTGCATTTTTGCGTAAACAGACAGGATCCTCTGTCCGGCCGGCGGAAAGTAGGGAACAGCGGCCTTCAGCATCTGTGTCTGATCATTGGATACCATCTGATCCAACGCTGTCTGTGAGAACATATCCTGTTCCATAAGTCAGAAACTCCTTTTTTATGAGTCTATGTTTTTGTTTCTATTATATTCCTGTTCCGTTTTTTGGTTCCGGACAGTCCATATCTGTCTGCCGTGATGTACTGTCTTAAAAAGATATTTTTCATATGATATAGAGAAAGGAGCAAAAGCGGAAAGGAGAAAAAATGGATTCGGAAAAAGAAAGACTGATATTAGACGGAAATGCTTTTTATGAAATAGATCTTTCCTGCCTCAGAGAGAAAAAGGCAAAGGAAAATGAACAAAAAAACAGATCTGATTCCGGAAAGACGGACGAAAATATCAAAAGAGAGCGATAAGTGTATACCATCGTCATGGTATAAATGTTTACAATAAACAGGGGGCTGCCTTTTGACAGTCCCCCTGTTTTGCCGGAACAAAAAAGATATCAGCAGCCGCAGCCATTGTTTCCGCAGCAGCCTCCGCAGAGAAGCAGCAGAATGATGATGATCCAGCAGCAGTCCCCATTGCTTCCGCCAAAGCCGAATCCGTTATTTCCGCAGCAGCACATCAAAATAATGAGCCACAGGATACAGCTGCAGGAACTTCCGCCGAAAGGACCGAAACCTGAAGAATTGCCACATCCGCATCCACATCTTTCTTCACCGCACCCGCAGTTTGCAGCAGCTAAATCACTCATTGTAAAATCCTCCAGAAATTAGTTTACACTTCATACTATGCTTTCTGCATGTCCCCGGTTACAGAAGGGATTTCGTTGACAGACAAGAGTCTGTTCAGTATACTTTCCTCATAACCAAACAGCGGTACCGGAAGAAGGGAGGAGAGAATATGCATCCGTACTCGGTTGTTTTGCTGATGGCTTTTGGAATTGTTTTTCTTGTCTTTTTGTGGATCTTATACAGAAACAGAAAGCAGCGCCGCATCATTCTCAAAAAAATGCGCAGATTATATGGGAAGGTTCCCGAAAGAGAATATTCTCCGGGGGACATCGAAGCGATTTCTCACTATTTCCGGAGAAAAGCCGGAAAAGATTTTTATATAGACGATATTACGTGGAATGATCTGGATATGGACCGGATTTTTATGCTGGTGAACCAGACGGTATCATCCCCCGGGGAAGACGTTCTGTATTCTATACTGAGGATTCCTTTGTTTGACAGAAAAAGAGTAGAAGAGCGGGAAAAACTGATCTGTTTTTTTGAGGAGAATCCTCAAAAACGGGAGACAATGCAGCTTCTTCTTTCCCGCATAGGAAAAACATGGCACGGTTCTCTTTCAGACACGATCCTTGCCCTTGAGGACGCGCCTCAGGTAAATACAAAACTGCACTGGGTCATGTTTGTTCTTCTTATTTTGAACCTGGCGGCTCTGCCTTTTACCGCAGTGCCTGGTTTTCTGACCTTTACTATCCTCAGCACCGTAAATATAGTGATCTATTACACCGGAAAGGACAGAATAAGAATTGAAGCATATTTGGACTGCTTTTCCAGTCTCCTGAAAATGCTTTCCCTGGCTAAAGAAACAGGAACAGTCGACTGGCCGGAAACAAAAACATACATGGAAAAAATACGGCAGGGAAGACAGGCTTTTCGTTCTCTGAAAAAACGGACTATTTTTCTCACCGGAAAGAACAGCGCTACAGGAGATCCGTCCCAGCTTCTTCTTGATTATCTGAGAATGGTTTTCCACCTGGACATTCTTGTTTACAATTCCATTTTGAAAGATGTAAAAGGAAAAACAGGAGAGATCACGGAGCTTCTGGATGCATTTGGAGAACTGGACGCCGCCATCTCCATCGCGTCTTTTCGGGAAATGCTTCCTCTTTGGAGCCGCCCGGAATTTACAGAATGGGAAACGGGACATGTCCGGCTTCTGGCAGAAGATATGTATCATCCTCTCATCCAGACTCCTGTTGCCAACAGTATTCAAATGGAAAGAGGAATTCTGATAACAGGTTCCAATGCCTCGGGAAAGTCTACCTTTCTGAAAAATTTAGCGGTCAACAGCATTCTCGCGCAGACAGTTCTCACCTGTACCTGCGCTTCTTATCAGGCGCCGTTCTTAAAAGTTATGACATCCATGGCGCTCAGGGACGATCTCTCCGGAGGCGAAAGCTACTTTATCGTGGAAATCAGATCTTTGAAACGTATCTTAGATGAGAGCAGGAAAGAAGAACCGTTTCTCTGCATAATCGACGAAGTGCTCCGGGGAACCAATACCATTGAACGGATCGCCGCTTCTTCCCGGATCCTGAGTGTCCTGGACCGTCCCTGGATACTTCCGGCAGCGGCCACCCATGATATTGAGCTTTCCTATATCCTTAGCAAAAAATATGAAAACTATCATTTTGAAGAGGAGATCCAGGATGACCAGGTGGTTTTCAATTATCTTCTGCAGCGCGGAAGAACGACTACAAGGAATGCCATCCGGCTTCTTGGCGTTCTGGGTTACGATGACGGGATTGTAAGGGAGGCCGCTCGGACGGCGGCGGATTTTGAGAAAACCGGCATATGGAAAGAGGTGGATTGACAAAAGCGTCCCATTTCAGTCCAAAAATGTCTTTGCTGAAGTGAAAAGTTTATTTCCACCTTGAAAAGCGTGAAA
>DWVA01000052.1 GCA_019120475.1 Candidatus Blautia intestinipullorum
AAAGACGCCGTATCATTTTCTGGCCTCACTGAAAATACCGGATATGTTTGCGGTGATCATGGGACTCTGCGCTCTTGGCCTGGTTCTCATTCCGGAGCTGGTATATGTCAGAGACATCTATGAAAACGGAAGCGCAAGAGCAAATACGATGTTCAAATTGACATACCAGGCATATATTATGTTCGCTATGACGATGGCTTATGTGATCTTCCGCTTTATAGCCGTTTTCCGCAAAAAGATTCTGAAGGCCGCAGGAGGAACAGCGCTTTTCCTTTTGATCTGTACCTGGGGTTATTTCGGAAACAGTGTCAGCGCCTGGTTTGGAAACGTTATGGATCCTTCGCAGTACAGGGGCCTGAACGCCACCGCATTTCTGGAAACAGATTTTCCGGAAGACGCGGCGGGGATCCGGTGGCTGAAAAGTCATATTACAGGTTCTCCTGTGGTGCTGGAGGCAAACGGGGACAGCTATACGGAATATGAGAGGGTTTCCGCAATGACCGGCCTCCCCACGATCCTGGGATGGTATGTCCATGAATGGCTCTGGCGAAACGATGTAAGCGATTTAAACGCGAAAGCCGCAGATATTGAAGCGATCTATACTTCAGATGACGAGGCTCAGGTGAGGGCCCTTCTGGAAGAATATGACGTGGCCTATATTTTTGTGGGCTCCTGCGAACGGAGCAAATATGGAGAAAACCTGAACAATGAGATGCTGAAAAATATGGGACAGGTTGTTTTCCAGGATGAGGCATATGAAATATACATTGTAAAAGTGTATTCATAAAAGAGGGCCGGAGGATACGGGGACCTTCAAAACACAGGTTGTAAACTGCCTGAAAATAACTTATAATAACTTTAGTGTACAGGAAAACAATATACTGACGCTGACTGCAAAATGATAAAATCATTGGATAAGGGAAGAGATGCGCATATAATTTCAGGAGGAAAAATGGGAAGATTAAATAATCTCTGTAAAAAAATGATCGGATTTTACCGCGGCGATCCCGCCAGGATCCAGCATTTTCTTAAGGTACACAGCTTTGCAAAGCTGATCGGGGAAGAGGAAGGCCTGGACAAGAATACCCTGTATATACTGGAAGCGGCGTCCTATGTCCATGATATCGGAATCCGCCCGGCGTTGGAAAAATACGGAAAAGAGAATGGCTCCCTTCAGGAAAAAGAAGGCCCTGCAGAGGCGGAGAAGATGATGAGAGAGCTGGGATTTGAGCAGAATGTGATAAAAAGAGTCTCCTATCTGGTAGGCCATCATCATACTTATACGGATATTGACGGAATGGACTATCAGATATTGGTGGAGGCGGACTTCCTTGTAAATTACTTTGAGAACCAGATGGACAGGGAGACTGTGAAAAAGAGCGTAAAGAAAGTTTTCCGTACAGAAACAGGAAAACATCTGGCGGAGGAAATGTTTTTTCCGGAAGAATTCGTGATGTCGGAGACCTGGGCTCAGGACGGCCTGCAGGAACTGGATGATTTTATCGAGTCTCAGGGAATCTATATCCGGCAGTAAGAAAAATGAGAGGGTGCATACAGAATGAAGGCGGAAGTTGTAGTTGTAGATAAAAAAAATCCCGATCCGGAGATTATAGAGAAAGCCGGACAGATTCTGAAAAAGGGAGGGCTGGTGGCTTTTCCCACAGAAACTGTTTACGGTCTGGGCGGAAACGCCCTTGACCCAATGGCTTCCATGAAGATTTACGCGGCAAAGGGGCGGCCCTCCGACAACCCTCTGATCGTACATATCGCGGAACTGGATAAGCTTAAGGTTATTGTCTCGGAGATTCCGGAGAAGGCAGAAATCCTGGCAGAGAAATTCTGGCCGGGACCGCTGACCATGATCCTGCCGAAAGCGGAGATCGTTCCGAAAGAAACGACAGGAGGTCTGGACAGTGTGGCGGTCCGTTTTCCAAGCGATCCGGTGGCTCAGGCGCTGATCAGGGCTGCCGGCGGATTTGTGGCCGCGCCAAGCGCCAATACGTCAGGACGGCCCAGTCCGACAATGGCCGGACATGTGGAGGAAGATCTAGGAGACGCTATCGATATGATCCTGGACGGCGGCCAGGTTGGAATCGGCCTGGAATCCACGATCATCGATTTTACGGAAGAGGTTCCCGTTGTCTTAAGACCCGGATATATTTCGCTGGAAATGCTCAGAGAAACCATCGGGAATGTAAAAATGGACAGAGGTCTGCTGATCACAGACAGCAATGTACATCCAAAAGCTCCGGGAATGAAATACCGCCATTATGCGCCGAAGGCGGATCTTGCCGTAGTGGAAGGCCCGGAGGAGGCGGTGATCCGGTATATCAACACTGCGGCTGACGAGGCGGAGAAGAAAAAAAAGCGTGTAGGGATCATCGCTTCTGCTGAAACGGCGTCCAGATATGGAAAAGGAATTGTCAGAAGTATCGGAAGCAGAGAAAGGGAGGAGGAAATCGCCCTTCATCTTTACGAAGTGCTGAGGAATTTTGACAGCGACGAGGTAAGCGCGATCTATTCGGAAGCGTTTTACACTCCCAGAATGGGACAGGCGATCATGAACCGGCTGCTGAAAGCGGCGGGACATAAAATAATTCATTTATCACAGGAGGAAGAAAAATGATAGCATTGGGATGTGATCACGGAGGATTTGAACTGAAACAGGAGATCAAGAAACATCTGGACGAACAGAAGATCCCCTATATCGACTATGGATGCGACAGCCTGGAATCCACAGACTATCCGATCTATGCAAAAAGAGTGGCGAAAGCCATTTTAAGCGGAGAATGTGACAAGGGAATTTTGATCTGCGGAACAGGAATCGGAATTTCTATTACAGCCAATAAATTTAAAGGAATCCGCGCGGCTCTCTGCTCCGACTGCTTCAGCGCGGAAGCTACAAGGCTTCATAACGACGCCAATATCCTTGCCATGGGAGGAAGAGTGGTAGGACCAGGTCACGCGCTGAAGATCGTGGATACTTTCCTGAATACGCCTTTCTCCGGCGATGAACGCCATATGCGTAGGATCCGGCAGATCGAGACAGATTAAAAAAGGCTGGGAGGTTTTTGCGATGGAAACACATAATCAGAAAAGGTCGGATTATATTTCCTGGGACGAATATTTTATGGGTGTAGCGATTCTTTCCGGGATGCGGTCCAAGGACCCGAATTCACAGGTAGGAGCCTGTATCGTCAGCAAAGACAATAAGATCCTGTCCATGGGATACAACGGCTTTCCCATGGGATGCTCGGACGATGAATTTCCATGGGCCAGAGAAGGAGAGGCCCTTGATACGAAATATCTCTATGTAACCCACAGCGAGCTTAACGCGATCTTGAATTACCGGGGCGGGAGTCTGGAAGGGGCGAAGCTGTATGTTTCTCTTTTTCCCTGCAACGAATGCGCCAAGGCGATCATCCAGGCGGGGATCAAAACAGTTGTCTATGACTGCGACAAGTATGAGGACACCCCCTCGGTGATCGCTTCCAAGAGGATGCTGGACGCGGCCGGAGTAAGATATTACCGTTACAACCGGACGGGAAGGGAAATCTCTTTCTCAGTCTGAGAAAGAAATTTTTGTACGCGTGAGGGTTGACACTCCCGGAAATTTCGTATAGACTAGACATTAATCGAAAATGTGACAGAAAAGGCGGGGCAGTCCGCCGGGAAAAGGTGTCTGGCGCATGCAGAGAAAATGAACAGGATATAAGAGCTGTGAAGAGAATAGTACATGAGGAGCAATCTCAGAGAGGAACCTGTATGGTGCGAGGGTTCTGTGCGTGAATCATGGAACCGGCCTCTGAGCTCCGTACAACTGAAGTACGGCGTGATTTCCGCGTTAAGGAAAAAAGAGAGAGCAGTATCAGAAATTCATACTGCTAATCAGGGTGGTACCGCCGAAGTCCTTCGGTCCCTATCAGGGATCCGGGGACTTTTTTTATTCCATAACTAAAAATGAAAAGGAGATAAGATCATGGCAAAAGAAAAGAAACTTGTAGAAGCCATCACTTCTATGGAAGAAGATTTCGCCCAGTGGTATACCGATGTGGTAAAAAAAGCGGAACTGTGCGGATATACCAGCGTGAAAGGCTGCATGGCCATCAAGCCGGCAGGCTATGCGCTCTGGGAAAATATTCAGCATGAGCTTGACAAAAGATTTAAAGAGACAGGGGTACAGAATGTTTACATGCCTATGTTTATTCCGGAGTCTCTTCTTCAGAAGGAGAAGGATCATGTAGAAGGCTTTGCTCCGGAGGTTGCTTGGGTGACTCACGGAGGGATGGAACCTCTTCAGGAGAGACTTTGCGTACGTCCTACCTCCGAGACGCTTTTCTGCGATTTTTACCAGAAAGATATCCAGTCCCACAGAGATCTTCCGAAGGTATATAATCAGTGGTGCTCAGTAGTGCGCTGGGAAAAGACAACCCGTCCCTTCCTTCGCTCCAGAGAATTCCTGTGGCAGGAAGGACATACCGCCCATGCAACTGCCGAAGAGGCGGAGGAGAGAACGATCCAGATGCTGAACCTTTACGCTGATTTCTGCGAGGAGGTTCTGGCGATTCCAGTGATCCGCGGACAGAAGACGGACAAAGAAAAGTTTTCGGGAGCAGAGTCTACTTACACCATTGAGGCTCTGATGCATGACGGAAAAGCCCTCCAGTCCGGAACAAGCCATAACTTTGGCGACGGTTTTGCGAGAGCTTTCGGCATCCAGTATACAGATAAAGAGAACAAGCTTCAGTATGTTCACCAGACATCCTGGGGAATGAGCACCCGTATCATCGGAGCCATCATTATGGTACACGGCGACAACAGCGGTCTTGTGCTTCCGCCGAGAATCGCTCCTGTACAGGCGGTTGTGATCCCGATCCAGCAGAGAAAAGAAGGCGTTCTTGAAAAAGCGGAAGAGCTTTTCAGCGCTTTGAAAGATGCTGGCATCCGCGTAAAAGTGGACGACACTGACAGAAGTCCGGGATACAAATTCGCAGAGCAGGAAATGAGAGGAATTCCGGTCCGTATTGAATGCGGTCCCAAGGACATTGAAAACGGACAGGCTGTGATCTGCCGCAGAGATACAAGAGAAAAGTACGTGGTTTCCTTTGAAGAGCTTCCGGAAAAAGTAAAGGAAATCCTTGACGCTATGCAGAAGGATATGCTGGAGAGGGCAAGAGCGCATCGGGACAGTCACACATATACGGCAGAAAATTACGAAGAATTTAAGGAAATCATCAACACAAAACCCGGATTTGTAAAAGCAATGTGGTGCGGAAGCCTGGAGTGTGAAGAAAAGATCAAAGAGGACGTACAGGCTACTTCCAGATGCATGCCGTTTAAACAGGAGCATATCAGCGATGTCTGCGTATGCTGCGGAAAACCGGCGAAAAAGATGGTTTACTGGGGAAGAGCATATTAAAATGAAATTGTCTATTCCATCTAATGCTGAAAAAATCCTTCGGATACTGGAAGAAAACGGTTACGAGGCATATGTTGTCGGCGGCTGTGTGCGGGACTCTGTTTTGGGACGAACTCCGGACGACTGGGATATCACCACATCGGCAAAACCGGAGCAGGTGAAAAAGCTGTTTTGCAGAACTGTGGATACGGGGCTTAAGCATGGTACTGTTACGGTACTGATGGAAAAAGAAGGCTTTGAGGTGACTACCTACCGGGTGGACGGAGACTATGAGGACGGACGCCACCCGAAGGAGGTGCTTTTTACCTCCAGTCTTGAGGAGGATCTGAAGCGCCGGGATTTTACCATCAACGCCATGGCGTATCATCCGGACCGGGGGCTTGTGGATCTGTTCCACGGCATGGACGACATCCGGAACAAAATGATAAGATGTGTGGGAAGCCCTCTGGAACGGTTTCAGGAAGACGCGCTCCGTATTCTGCGGGCAGTAAGATTTTCCGCACAGTTGGGATTTGAAGTGGAAAAAGGGACAGAAGATGGAATCCGGGCTTTGGCTCCGAATCTGAAATGTGTCAGTGCGGAAAGGATCCAGACAGAACTGGTGAAGCTCCTTGTCTCTTCTCATCCGGACTATCTGCGGAAAGCCTATGAAACGGGAGTTACCCGCCAGTTCCTGCCGGAGTTTGATATATGTATGGGCACGGAGCAGAATACGCCTCATCACTGCTGGACGGTGGGAGAGCATATTCTGCACAGCCTTCTCAGCGTACGGGCAGATAAAGTGCTGCGCCTGACCATGCTTCTTCACGATATCGGAAAGCCGGAAGTAAAAACAACTGACGAAAACGGCAGGGATCATTTTAAAACCCATGGGGCCCGGAGTGAAAAGATGGCGAAGGAAATCCTCCGCAGACTGAAGTTTGACAACGATACGACAGAAAAGGTCTGCCGCCTGATACGGTGGCATGACGCAAGGCCGCTTCCTGAGATGAAACAGGTAAGACGTGCCGTCAATCGTATCGGGGAAGATATTTTTCCTTTGTATCTGGAAGTGCAGAGAGCAGATATGCTGGCGCAGAGCGGATATAAAAGATCAGAAAAAGAAGCCCGCCTGGATGGAGTGACGCTCTGTTACCGGAAAATCCTGGAGGAAAACCAGTGCATTTCTCTGAAAGAGCTGGCGGTGAAAGGAAAAGATCTGATCGAGGCAGGATACCGTCCGGGTCCGGAAATCGGAGAGAAACTGAACTTCCTTCTGGAGCATGTCCTGGAATGTCCTGAAGATAACCGTAAGGAAATTTTATTATCATTATTATAATAGGAAAAGAATCCTGCATGGCGGGATTCTTTTTATGTAAAAAAGTACTTTAAGGGCAGACTCTTTCCTGTACTATTTTCTCTCCCGCGCTACATAAGATAGAAGGTACAAAAATATGAGGGGGATCTGCAATTGTATGATTATGGACTCAGTATCCTGGAACAATACGCTTTGACGGCAAAAACTGCCTCCCGCATCAGAGGAGCGCTTCTCTGTCATACGGAGAAGGGACCTGTGATCATCAGGGAGTTCAGAGGCTCCGAAAAGAAACTGGTCAAGCAGCAGGAGCTTCTGTGTACAGTGGAACAGAAAGGATATCAGGTGGACAGCTATCTTCTGAATGAAGAGGGCGGGCTGGTAAGCCGGGACCGGGACAATATACCTTATACAGTACAGCGCTGGTATGAAGGCCGGGAATGTGACACCAGGTCAAGGGAGGATATTCTGAAAGGGGTCAGGACTCTGGCAAATATACATAAGGAGATGAGACTTCCTGTGGTGGAATATTACAAAGAACCTGACCTGAGAGACGAGTACAGACGCCATAATCAGGAAATGAAAAAAATCCGTAAATTTATCCGAAGAAAATCTCCGTCCTGTGCCTTTGAAAAGGAATTTCTTTTCAGTGTGGAGGAATTCTTGGAAAAAGGAGAGGAAGCGCTGGAGATGCTGTCGGGATCCGGGTACGAAAAACTGAGATCCCAGGCCTGGGAGAAGGGGACGATTTGCCATGGGGAATACAATCAGCATAATGTTCTCATCCTTGGACGGGAAACAGCGGTGGTGAATTTCAGCCATTGGGGATTTGACATACAGATGGCGGATCTTTACCGTTTTATGAGAAAAATTCTTGAGAAATATAACTGGGATTCCGGACTGGCGGAAGAAATGCTGGAATGCTACGGAAAAGAGCAGCCGATTTCTCCGGAGGAATGGAGATATCTTCAGATACGTTTCACTTATCCGGATAAATACTGGAAGATCGCAAACTATTATTACTCGCATAACAAAGCCTGGATCTCCGAAAAAAATACAGAAAAGCTTAAGGACATTATCCGGCAGAAGGAGCGTTGGGACAGGTTTGGGCGGGAATGTTTTGGAAGGTTCCTTTCTTTTCCGGGAGAATAGGTGTATAATAAGAAAAACAAAAGGCAGAGTGCGCTGCGGAAAAATGAGGAAAAAAATGCAGGATTTTGATGAATTTATGGATGTGGTCCGGAGGATACGAAAAGAATGCCCATGGGACAGTGTACAGACACACGAAAGTCTGAAATCATGTCTGATAAATGAGGCAAATGAAGTGCTGGAAGGGATCGACCGTTTAGAACAGACACATGACAGTGAAAATCTTTGTGAAGAGCTGGGAGACGTGCTTTTCCAGGTGGCTCTTCACAGTGTGATCGCCCAGGAGGAGGGACTGTTTACAATAGAGGACGTTATTGCCGGAATTTCTTCAAAAATGAAATTCCGCCATCCGAAAATCTTCTCTCCACAGGACAAAGAGGCGGCCCGGCTTTCCTGGGAAGAACTGAAAAAAAGAGAAAAAGAAGAGAAATACAAAATACGTTGAAAATGCTCTTTTTCGGGGAATAATTAAGGTGAAATGTCTTGACAAGCTATAGGAAAAGGTATATAAATATTTAATAGCGTGTATTTGTCAGGAAGCATAAACGCAGAAATTTATAAGAAAGAGAGTTTTAGAGGAGGAAACACCATGAATAAAACAGAGTTAGTAGCAGCAATGGCGAAAGAGACAAATCTTGCCAAGAAAGACGTAGAAGCAGTTTTAAAATCTTTCACCGATGTCGTGGCATCCGAGCTGAAAAAAGGTGGCAAAATCCAGTTAGTGGGCTTTGGTACTTTTGAAGTAAGCGAGAGAGCTGCAAGAGAGGGAAGAAATCCTCAGACTGGTGAAACCATGAAAATCGAAGCTTCCAAAGCACCGAAATTCAAAGCAGGAAAAGCTTTAAAAGATCTTGTAAACGAAAAATAATAAAGAGTGCAGCAGGGAGAACGGCAGGTTCTCCCTTTTTTCTATTTGCGGAGGTAAACATGAGACTGGACAAATATTTGAAAATTTCCCGTCTGATCAAAAGACGGACAGTTGCCAATGAAGCCTGCGACGCCGGCCGTGTGCTGATCAATGACAAGCCTGCGAAGGCTTCCGCCCAGGTCAGATCAGGCGACGTCATTGAAATTCAGTTTGGCGGAAAGAACGTCCGGGTGGAAGTTCTGGAAGTGAAAGACACGGTGAGAAAAGAGGATGCGGAGAGTATGTACCGTTATCTCTGAGGCAGGAGGTCTATTTGCCCTCTTTTTCACATAGATTAACAGTGGAAAGAGGCGAGAGGAGGCCGGACAGTGGAAGAGAAGAGAGTACTGTCTGCGCACCGGCTGACGCTGGTAAACCGTCAAAACGGCACAGTAACAGGCGTTCACGATATTCATTCTTTTAATGAAAGTGAGATCCTTCTGGAAACAGAGGCGGGAAAGCTTTCTGTAAAAGGAGAGGCGCTTCATGTAAAAAGACTGAACCTGGAAAAGGGAGAGGCGGATATAGAGGGAAAAATAGGGAGTCTTACATATCTTTCCAAAAACATGGGAAAAAAGGAAGACTCTCTCTTAAAAAGAATGTTCCGGTGATCTATGAGCGGATACATTAAATATGAAGCGTTTCTTTTTCTCCTGGCTGTAGGAACAGGAGCTTTCCTTTTCCTGATCTATGAAGTCCTGCGCGTTTTAAGAGAACTGATACCCCATCATCCGGCCGTTACGGCATGTGAAGATATTGGTTATTGGACGGCTGCGGGGATTTTTTTGTTTTCCGTGATCTACCGGTGCAATCAGGGGATCATCCGGTGTTTTTTCTTTCTGGGATGTATTTTCGGGGCGTGGCTGTGCAGTATTACGTTTGCGCCGCCGTTAAAAAAAGCTATGGAGACAGTGCTGGGAATTCCTGTGAATTTTGTAAAATTTTCAACAAAGAGGTTGCTATTTTTCATCAAACGATGTAATATTTTTGTATGTTATTTGAGAAACCGGCAGGAAAGGACGAAGAAGAAAAGAAGCCTGAACAGAAAAAGGAGCAGTCGTGTTGAAAAAATCAAAAAAGCAGAAAAATAAAAGAAAGATTGCAAACAACTATATAGGTATGGCTGCGATTTCTGGAGTGGCGCTGATCCTTCTGGGAAGTCTGGCGGTTGAAAGCGTAAATATGCGCGGACAGGTAGCTGTTTATGACGCCAGAGCTGCCGAACTGGAAGAAAAAATCGAGAATGAAAAAGAGCGTACAAAGGAGATTGACGCGCAGAAAGAATATATGGAAACGGACGAATATGCCGCCGAGGTGGCCAGAGACAGGCTGGGGCTTGTAAAGGACAATGAAATTGTGTTTGAAGAGGAAAAATAAGATATTTTGGTGAAAAGTTTTTTGGAATAATCGCCGCTGTTTGACAGATATTTTATTCTTTCTCCCCTATAATAAGCACTTAATGAAAGTCATTAAAGGGGAGGGGAAATATGCAGGAATGGATGATTGCCATGCTCGTGATCAGCATAATGCTGATTTTTCGGGACATGGCAAAAACTATTTTGACGGGGAGAAAGTCAAAAAAAGAGGAGGAGTTTCCTCTGAGGGAAAACCATCCCCAAAAAGAAAAAGTGGAACGCTACGCGGCGTCCTTTCAGAAGCTTGCAGATACCTTTTACGGGATGCCTTACCGGAAGGATTACCTTAGCGCCGGACAGGTTGAACAGATATTAAGGGATGCCGGCGAATGTATGTGCAGCCAGTGTTATCATCGGGAAATCTGCTGGGGAAAACAGAAAGATTCCCTGTACCGGGGCGGAGAAGCAATGATACGGGCACTGGAAGAGGGAGACGAGGATAAGGTTGAACAGATACGGGCAGAATGGGCGGAGTTCTGCGGAAAATCAGTCCAGTATCTGGAAAC
>DWVA01000053.1 GCA_019120475.1 Candidatus Blautia intestinipullorum
TACAATGGTAACAAAGGCGGAAAGCCTGATGAATGGAGCGTTATAAGATGAGTAAGATTGCATTTATATATCCGGGACAGGGAGCCCAGACAGCAGGAATGGGTAAGGATTTTTACGAAAACGGCGCTCTGGCGAAGGAGATTTTTGATAAAGGTTCAGAGATTCTTGATCTGGATCTCAGGGAACTGTGCTTTGAAAAAAACGACCGTCTTGATAAGACAGAATATACACAGGCAGCTATGGTAACTGCCTGTCTTGCCATGACGAGAGAGGTGGAAGCAAAGGGACTGAAGCCGGACATGACGGCAGGACTGAGCCTTGGAGAATACTGCGCTATCGCGGCGGCCGGAGGAATGAGTGATCTGGACGCTATCCGTACTGTACGGGCCCGGGGCATTTACATGGAAAACGCGGCGCCGGAGGGATCCGGGGCTATGGCTGCGGTACTTGGAATGGAAGCCTCTGTGATCGAGGACGCTATCCGGGACATTGAGGGCGTATCCATTGCCAATTATAACTGCCCGGGACAGATCGTGATCACCGGAGAGGCGGAAGCAGTCAGGAAGGCTTCCGACGTTCTGAAGGAAGCGGGAGCGAGAAGGGTGCTGCCTTTAAATGTCAGCGGTCCTTTCCATTCTCCTATGATGGTTCCGGCAGGAGAGAAGCTGAAGGAAGTTCTGGACAGTGTAGTGATCACTCCTCTTGCTATTCCTTATGTGGCGAATGTCAACGCGGAGGCAGTGAGGGATTCCGGACAGGTGAAAGAACTCCTTGTAAAACAGGTAAGTTCTTCTGTTCGCTGGGAACAGAGCATGGAAACAATGATCAAAGAAGGAGTGGACACCTTCGTAGAGATCGGTCCGGGAAAAACACTGACCGGATTTATGAGAAAGATCAATAAAGATGTAAAAATGTATCATATCGGAAGCTGGGAAGAAGCTGCAAAAGTCTGCGAAGAGCTGGCGGGAAGCAACTGATCACTGACCAGTCAGATTCCGGAGAGGAGATAACAATAAATGGCAGAACAGCAGAATAAGACAAAAACAGCCGTTGTCACAGGTGCTTCCAGGGGAATCGGAAGAGCCATCGCTCTGGAGCTTGCATCAAGAGGCGTACGGGTGATCATCAATTATAACGGCTCTGCTGACAGAGCAAAGGAAGTACAGAAGGAAATTCAGGAAAACGGCGGACAGGCTGAGGTGCGCCAGTGGAACGTGGCGGATCACGGAGCATGTGAGGCTGCTGTCCGTGAGATCGTAAAAGAATTCGGAAGCATTGATATTCTTGTAAATAATGCGGGAATCACCAAGGACGGCCTTCTTATGGCTATGTCCGAGGAGAATTTTGACAGCGTGATCGATGTAAATCTCAAAGGTACCTTTAATATGATGAGATTTGTATCACGCCAGATGCTGAAACAGAAAAGCGGCAGGATCATCAGTATGGCCTCCGTTGTGGGAATCGCCGGAAACGCGGGACAGGCCAACTATGCGGCGTCCAAGGCAGGCGTGATCGGGCTCACCAAATCTGCGGCAAGAGAGCTTGCTTCCAGAGGCATTACAGTCAATGCGGTGGCTCCCGGATTTATCGAGACGGAAATGACTGCCGTTCTGCCGGATAAAGTAAAAGAAGCTTCTGTAGCCCAGATTCCTCTCGGACATTTCGGAAAGCCGGAGGATATCGCGAAAACAGTGGCGTTTCTGGCATCGGACGACGCTGCGTATATTACCGGACAGGTAATTCAGGTTGACGGAGGAATGGTGATATGAGTAAGAGAAGAGTCGTTGTCACAGGTCTTGGAGCAGTTACTCCCCTTGGAAACAATGTGAAAGATTTCTGGGCGGGCATCCGCGAGGGTAAAGTAGGAATCGGCCCCATCACCAAATTTGACACAACAGAATATAAGGTAAAGCTTGCGGCAGAGGTAAAGGATTTCAAGGCAAAAGACTATATGGATCCGAAAGCGGCCAGACGTATGGAGCCTTTCTCCCAGTATGCGGTAGCCGCGGCCAAAGAAGCATATGAGGATTCCGGACTGAATATTGAAGAGGAAGATCCTTTCCGCGCAGGCGTGATCGTAGGATCCGGCATCGGAAGCCTTCAGGAACTGGAACTGAGCTACGGAAAGATCTTAAGCCAGGGTTCCAATAAGGTTCCGCCGCTGATGGTTCCCCTTATGATCTCCAATATGGCTGCGGGAAATATTTCCATCCAGCTTGGATTCCGCGGAAAATGTACAGATGTGGTAACTGCCTGTGCGTCCGGAACCCACAGTATCGGAGACGCTTTTCGTGCGATCCAGTACGGAGACGCGGACATCATGGCTGCAGGCGGTACGGAGAGCAGCATCTGTCCTACGGGAGTGGCAGGATTTACCGCTCTTACCGCTCTTACAAAGTCTGAGGATCCTATGAGAGCTTCTATTCCTTTTGATAAAGAAAGAAGCGGCTTTGTCCTGGGAGAAGGCGCAGGTGTAGTTATCCTGGAAGAGCTGGAACACGCAAAGGCAAGAGGAGCCAGAATCTACGCCGAAGTGGTAGGCTACGGCGCTACGGCAGATGCTTACCATATCACTTCTCCTATTGAAGACGGAAGCGGCGCGGCAAAAGCCATGAGCCTTGCTATGGAGGAAGCGGGAGTAAGTCCGGAAGAAGTAGAGTATATCAACGCTCACGGAACCAGCACCCATCACAACGATCTTTTTGAGACAAGAGCCATCCATGCGGCCTTCGGTCCGGCAGCGGAAAAAGTTATCGTCAATTCCACCAAATCTATGATCGGCCACCTTTTAGGCGCAGCCGGCGGCGTGGAATTCATTACCTGCGTGAAGTCCATTGAGGACGGCTTTATCCATCAGACAGTAGGAACAACGGAAACAGACGAAGAGTGCGACCTGAACTATGCGATCGGCGCTCCGGTGGAAAAAGAAATCCGCTATGCCATGAGCAATTCTCTTGGCTTTGGAGGCCACAACGCCACTCTTCTGGTGAAGAAATACGAGGAGTGATCACTATGGAATTTGAAAACCTTCTTACATTGATCAAAGCGGTGTCTGATTCCGAACTGACAGAGTTCCATTACGAGGAAAACGGCACGAATATACATTTTGTAAAAGAGCAGCCCCAGCAGATTCCTGTACAGGTACAGACTGTCGCCGCTGCGGCGCCTCAGGCGGCAGCCGCGGAAACAGGAAACGCAGGCAGTGAAACGGCGGCAGAGCCGGAAGGAATGATCGTAAAAGCTCCCCTTGTGGGAACCTTCTACGCAGCTCCTTCTGAGGACGCGGATCCTTTTGTATCTCTTGGAGATACAGTGAAAAAGGGACAGACTCTTGCTATTGTGGAAGCTATGAAGCTTATGAACGAGATCGAAAGCGATTACAGCGGAAAGATCGCTGAGATCTATGTGGAAAACGGACAGGCGGTAGAGTATGGACAGCCTTTGTTCCGCATTGTAAATCAGTAGGGGGCGGAAATATGAAAAAACTGGGTATTAAAGAAATCGAACAGATCATTCCGCACAGACATCCTTTTTTGCTGATAGACTATATTGAGGACTATGAGCCGGGACAGTATGCGGTAGGATATAAATGCGTGACTTTCCACGAGGACTTTTTCCGGGGGCATTTCCCTCAGGAGCCGGTAATGCCGGGAGTCCTTACAGTAGAAGCTCTGGCGCAGACAGGAGCTGTGGCGATCCTGAGCAAAGAAGAAAACAAAGGGAAGACCGCTTACTTCGGCGGTATTAAGAACTGCCGGTTCCGCGGCAAGATCAGCCCTGGAGATAAGGTGAAGCTGGAAACAACGATCATCAAGGCGAAAGGTCCTCTGGGAATCGGCCATGCGGTAGCCAGTGTGGATGGAAAAGTCGTGGTAGACGCGGAACTGACCTTTATGATTGGATAGGTGGAAGAACATGATAAAAAAGGTACTGATAGCAAACCGCGGCGAGATCGCCGTACGTATTATCCGGGCATGCCGGGAAATGGGGATCGAGACGGTAGCCGTATATTCTGAGGCTGACAGAGAAGCTCTTCACACACAGCTTGCGGATCAGGCGATCTGTATCGGTCCGGCTCCCTCTACCCAGAGCTATCTGAGCATGGAAAATATCATCAGCGCGACGATCGTATCCGGCGCGGACGCCATTCATCCGGGATTTGGCTTTCTGTCTGAGAACAGCAAGTTTGCCGAACTCTGCGAGCAGTGCAACATTACCTTCATCGGGCCGCCTCCCAGTGTGATCGCAAGTCTGGGAAACAAGCAGGCGGCGAAAAACACCATGGCTGCGGCGGGAGTTCCCGTTATCCCAGGCGGATCCAATCCGGTGTACACAGCAGAGGACGGAGCGAAAGAGGCGGCGGAGATCGGATATCCTGTGATCATCAAGGCGGCTCTTGGTGGCGGCGGAAAAGGCATGAGAGTTGCGGATACGCCGGAAGAGTTTACAGAAAGCTTTCAGACCGCCCAGAAGGAAGCGCAGATGGCCTTTGGCGACGGCACCATGTATATCGAACATTTTGTGCGTCATCCGAGACACATTGAATTTCAGATCATGGCGGATAAATTCGGCAATGTGATCCATCTTGGAGAGAGAGACTGCTCCATTCAGAGAAATCACCAGAAAATGATCGAAGAGTCCCCAAGTATCGCCATTTCCGACGAGCTCCGCAAGAAAATGGGAGACGCGGCGGTAAGAGCGGCGAAGGCTGCGGGATATGTCAATGCGGGAACCATAGAGTTTCTTCTTGAAAAAGATGAGAAATTCTATTTTATGGAAATGAATACGAGAATCCAGGTGGAGCATCCGGTAACTGAATGGGTGACGGGAGTAGACCTGGTAAAAGAACAGATCCGCATCGCGTCAGGAAAGCCGCTGTCCTATAAGCAGGAAGACATCCACCTTACAGGACATGCCATTGAATGCCGTATAAACGCGGAAAACCCGTCAAAAGGCTTTATGCCTTCTCCGGGAACGATCACTGACATGTACTTCCCGGGAGGAAAGGGGATCCGTATTGATTCCGCAGTTTACAGCGGATATACAGTCCAGCCCTACTATGATTCTATGATCGCAAAGCTGATCGTATGGGCAAAGAACCGGAACGAGGCGATCCGTAAAATGCAGAGCGCTCTGGGAGAGGTGATCATAGAAGGGATCGACACCAATGTGGATTATCAGTATGAAATTCTGAATCATCCGGATTTTCTGTCCGGCAACATAGACGTAGAGTTTATTGAACGTATGGAGAAAGAGAACGAGTCTTGACGGGATACAGGAGTGACAGGTTATGAAGTTGGAAAATATGTTTAAAAAAACAAAAATCTCTTCCAGAGGCCAGAGTCATGGATTCGGCAGAAGCATCCGTCCGGAGGTTCCGGAGGGGCTTCTGAGAAAATGCAATAAATGCGGAGGAGCCATTATTGCGGAGGATGTAAAAGCCGGATACTATATCTGCCCCAAGTGCGGAGGCTACTTCCGTGTTCACGCATACCGCAGGATCCAGATGCTCATCGACGAGGGAACCTTTGAAGAGTGGGATAAGGAGCTGGTAGGCGAAAATCCCATGCATTACCGGGGATATAATGAAAAGCTTGCCGCAGCGCGGGAAAAAACAAATCTCCGTGAAGCGGTGGTGACTGGAAAAGGGAAGATCAACGGGATAGAAACGGTGATCGGCGTCTGCGACGGACGGTTCCTGATGGCAAGTATGGGATGGGCCGTAGGTGAAAAGATTACCAGAGCAGTGGAACGGGCCACAGAAGAAAAGCTTCCTGTCATTCTTTACGCCTGTTCCGGAGGAGCCAGGATGCAGGAGGGAATCACTTCTCTTATGCAGATGGCAAAAACCTCCGCAGCCCTGAAACGGCACAGCGACGCCGGACTTCTGTATATTTCTGTTCTTACGGAGCCTACGACAGGCGGGGTAACTGCAAGCTTTGCCATGTTGGGGGATGTGATCCTGGCAGAGCCGGGAGCGCTGATCGGATTTGCCGGTCCCCGTGTGATCGAGCAGACGATCCGCCAGAAGCTTCCGAAGGGATTCCAGAGAGCGGAATTTCTGGAAGAACATGGTTTTGTGGACGCTATTGTGAAGCGTGAGGAGCAGAGAAGTGTTCTGACACAGATTCTGAAGCTTCATGGATATGGAGAGACGGAAAAAACAGCACAGTTTTCCAAGAGCGGTCTGGGGACGGACGATCCGGACAGGAACTCTGAAACTTCGGAGATCCTTACTCATCCGCATCTCAGCGCCTGGGAACGGGTGCAGCTTTCCCGCAGACTTGACCGTCCGTCCGGCAGCGACTATATCCGGGAAATGTTTACTGATTTTATTGAGTTCCATGGCGACCGGAATTACGGGGACGATCAGGCGGTGATCGGCGGCATTGCCAGATTTCACGGAATGCCGGTGACAGTCATCGCCCAGGAAAAAGGAACCAGCACAAAGGAAAATATCAAGAGAAACTTCGGAATGCCTATGCCGGAGGGATACCGTAAGGCTCTCCGTCTTATGAAACAGGCGGAGAAATTCGGACGTCCGGTGATCTGTTTTGTTGACACGCCGGGGGCGTTCTGCGGCATTGAGGCCGAGGAACGTGGCCAGGGAGAGGCTATTGCGAAAAATCTCTGGGAAATGGCGGGCCTTACGGTTCCGGTTCTCTCTATTGTGATCGGAGAGGGCGGAAGCGGCGGAGCCCTTGCCCTTGCCGCAGGCGACGAAGTCTGGATGCTGGAAAACTCCGTATATTCGATCCTGTCTCCGGAGGGCTTTGCCAGCATTCTCTGGAAGGACAGCTCCAAGGCCCATGAAGCGGCAGAGGTTATGAAGCTGACAGCGGCAGACCTTTACCGCAGAGAAATCATTGAACAGATCATTCCTGAGCCGGAGGGATTCTGCCAGGATAATCTGACCCAGGTAACAGAACGTCTGGAACCGCAGATCGAGTGTTTCCTTCAGACATACACGCAGTTATCGAAGGAAGAGCTTCTTGACAGACGCTATCAGCGGTTCCGGAAGTTTTGATAAAATAGTACAAAAGAGAAAATCACTGAGATTGGCCGGAAGCCGCAGCGGAAACGCTGGCTTCCGGTTTTTCTTTGCAGAGCGTATTTTTTAGGGACAAAAAATTTTCAAGTCTTGAAAAGAAATTTTTATCTGTGTAATATATACATACAGGTATGGATAGACGCCGGAAGGGGGCGTCCTCTAAATTTTTATGTAAAACGGGAGAGGAACAGTTATGCTAAAAGATCTGATGAAGTGTATCCGAGAGTACAAAAAGGCATCTTTGCAGGCGCCGGTTCTCGTATCCCTGGAAGTGGTAATGGAATGCATCATACCTTTTATCATTTCCAAACTGGTCAATGAGATCAAAGCGGGATGTGAGCTTTCAGTGATCCTTAAGTACGGCGCTCTGCTGGTGGTGATGGCCACCCTGTCCCTGATGTTTGGAATCGGAGCGGGAAATGCCTGTTCCACAGCTTCCTGCGGATTTGCCAAAAACATCCGCAAGGACATGTTCTATAACATTCAGGAATTTTCTTTCGCAAACATTGACAAGTTTTCCGCTTCTTCACTTGTGACAAGACTTACGACAGACGTATCCAATGTGCAGCTTGCCTATATGATGATCGTCAGAACGGCGATCCGCTGTCCGCTGATGCTGATATTTGCCTTTGTGATGGCTTTTGTAATGGGAGGAAAGATGGCTGTGATCTTCCTTCTGGTGATTCCTGTTCTGGCAGTGGGGCTGGGGCTTGTGATCAGCCGCGCCATGCCGCTGTTTAAAAGAGTATTCAGAAAATATGACCGTCTGAACGCTTCCATTCAGGAAAACATCAAGGGTATGCGGGTAGTTAAGTCTTATAACCGCGAAGCCTTTGAACAGGAAAAGTTCCGCGTTGCGGCGGAAGATGTCTGCATGGATTTTACCAGGGCAGAGAAAATCCTCGCCTTCAATAATCCTCTGATGCAGTTCTGCCTTTATTCAGTAATGATCTTTGTCCTTTATTTTGGCTCCTATACGATCATCACTTCCAGGGGACTGGACCTGGACGTAGGGCAGTTTTCCGCTCTCCTTACTTATAATTTCCAGATTTTAAGCAGTCTGATGATGCTTTCCATGGTTTTCGTTATGATCACTATGGCAAGTGAATCCGCAAGACGAATCGTAGAGGTTCTGGATGAAAAGAGCACGCTGACAAATCCGGAAGATCCGGTGTATGAAGTAAAAGACGGATCCATAGACTTTGAAAATGTCAGCTTTAAATATTCTGAAAAAGCGGACAAAATGGCTCTTGCAGATATCGACCTGCACATTCAGTCAGGCCAGACAATCGGCATCATAGGAGGAACAGGATCCTCAAAATCCTCTCTTATCCAGCTTATCTCCAGACTTTACGACGCTACAGAAGGCACAGTAAAAGTAGGAGGCCGCGATGTGCGGGAGTATGATCTGGATACACTTAGAAACCAGGTGGCTGTCGTTCTTCAGAAGAACGTTCTGTTTTCCGGCACTATCAAGGAGAATCTCCGGTGGGGAAATAAAAACGCCACAGACGAGGAAATGAAGGCTGCCTGCGAGCTGGCCCAGGCAGATGAATTTATCATGCGCCTTCCCAATCAGTATGATACTTACATAGAACAGGGCGGTTCCAACGTTTCCGGCGGCCAGAAACAGCGTCTCTGTATTGCGAGAGCGCTTTTGAAAAAGCCGAAAGTCCTGATTCTTGATGATTCTACCAGCGCGGTGGATACAAGAACCGATTCTCTGATCCGCAAGGGCTTTAAAGAATATATTCCGGAGACCACCAAGATCATTATCGCCCAGAGAATCTCCTCTGTACAGGAGGCGGACAGGATCATTGTCATGGACGGCGGAAAGATCGTGGACTGCGGAACTCATGAGGAGCTTATGAAAACATCCGAGATATATCAGGAAGTTTACGAATCCCAGAATAAGGCAGGTGATCAGGATGAAGAATAAAAAAACAGCAAAAAAAGGAACCGCATGGCGTCTGATCAAAACTGTATTTGAATTTTATCCTGTGATGATGCCGATTGTTCTTGTCTGCGTAGTGATCAATGCGGTGGTATCCTCTATTCCGGCGGTGTTCCAGCAGAATATTATCGCGCTTATGGAAAAATCCTGGAAGTCAGGAGACTGGGGAGCCGTATCAGGAACCATTACAAAATGGGTTCTGACTCTTCTGATCCTTTATGTGATCTCTCTTGTGGCGTCCTTCTCCTTCAACCGCCTGATGGCTACTGTTACGCAGGGATCTCTGATGAAATTCAGGGAGAAGATGTTCAATAAGATGCAGACGCTTCCGGTAAAATATTTTGACACCCATAATCACGGCGATATCATGAGCCATTATACAAATGATATTGATACGCTTCGCCAGATGATCTCCCAGAGCTTTATCCAGCTTCTGGTATCCGGGATCATGGTAACAACGGTATTCTGCATCATGATCTATTACTGCTTCTGGATGACGCTGGTAGTTGTGGCGGGAGTAGTGTGCATGTTCTTTATCACGAAGAGAGTAGGCGGAAGATCTACCCGCTATTTCATCCGTCAGCAGGAGGCTCTCGGTAATGTAGAGGGATATGTGGAAGAAATGATGAACGGACAGAAGGTGGTAAAGGTCTTCTGCCATGAGGAAGAGACAAAGCAGGATTTCGATAAAATCAATGAGGAACTTTTCCACGAGGCGGAAACCGCCAACAAATATGCCAACACTCTGGGACCTATTTTAAATAATGTAGGCAATATCCTGTACGTGGTTGTGGCTGTGGCGGGAGGAATCCTTCTGCTTTTGAATGTACCTAACGTAAGTCTTTCCGGAAAGGTTCTGGGGATCAGCATTGTTGTTCCCTTCCTGAATATGACGAAGCAGTTTGCGGGAAACATCAACCAGGTATCCCAGCAGATCAATGCGGTAGTCATGGGTCTGGCAGGAGCTTCCCGTATTTTTGAGCTTCTGGATCAGGAACCGGAGCCGGACAACGGCTATGTGACTCTTGTAAACGCCAGGGAAGAAAAAGACGGTACTCTGACCGAAAGCAAAGAGCGTACAGGAATCTGGGCGTGGAAGCATCCCCATACGGCGGACGGTACGGTTACATACCAGAGACTTGAGGGGGAGGTTCAGCTTTTTGACGTAGATTTCGGCTATGTGCCGGAGAAGACGGTTCTCCATGATATTTCCCTGGTGGCGGAGCCTGGACAGAAATTTGCTTTTGTGGGAGCCACGGGAGCAGGAAAGACTACGATCACCAACCTGATCAACCGTTTTTATGATATTGCGGACGGCAAGATCCGATATGACGGCATCAATATCAACAAGATCAAAAAAGCAGATCTGAGAAGGTCTCTGGGAATCGTTCTTCAGGACACCAATCTGTTTACGGGAACGGTTATGGACAATATCCGGTACGGAAGACTGGAGGCTACGGACGAAGAGTGTATAAGCGCGGCGAAACTGGCCGGAGCGGACAGCTTTATTACCCGCCTGCCGGAAGGATATAATACTATGCTGACCGGGAACGGAAGCAATCTTTCCCAGGGACAGAGGCAGCTTCTGGCGATTGCCAGGGCAGCGGTGGCGGATCCTCCGGTAATGATCCTGGATGAAGCCACAGCGTCTATCGATACCCGTACAGAGGCTATCGTGCAGAAAGGTATGGACGCTCTGATGAAGGGAAGAACAGTCTTTGTGATCGCCCATAGACTTTCAACAGTACGGAATTCCGATATGATCATCGTTCTGGAACAGGGAAGGATCATTGAGAAGGGAAGCCATGACGAGCTGATCGCGAAGAGAGGAAAATATTATCAGCTTTATACAGGAGCATTTGAGCTGGAGTAAAAAGTCAGGGCGGAAAACCGGCTGAATTACAGAACTGCGGAATTTTAACCGGAGCATGGAGAGACTGATCCATGCTCCGGTTTGTCAGTGGAAAAAGCAAAGGGAATCTGTGGAAATTCTGTGAAGTATCTCTGTGTTCAAAGTTACAACACATCTGCCTGTTACAATGGATACTGGCTTGCGATAAATCAAGCTTTGCAAACAGACGAAAAGAGAGGCCGGAAAGGATGATAGAATGCGAAAAAAATATGCGGCGGTGGTCCTCGGACTGACTTTGAGCATTTCTCAGGCAGGAATCTTCGGGGCAGGACTTACAGTGAACGCAGCCTCGGAAGCAGCTGAGGATACAGAAGAATCAACGGACACAGAAACACAGACAGATGAGGAAAAGACACCTGGAGATGAAGATAAAAAAGAACAGGGGCCTCCGGAAAAAGGAGATCAACAAGGCGAGCCCCCGGAAAAGCCAGATGGCGAGCCTCCGGAAAAGCCGGACGGCGAGCCTCCCCAGGGGAATCCTGGAGGGCAGTCTTCCGGGGTGGACAGCTATTCGGCTGTGAAAGATTATACAGAAGATGCTGAGTCGGAAAAAGAAACTTTTGCCTCCACCGGAAAAGACGAAAACAGCGTCCACATTTCTGAAGGGGCGAAAGTAGTTCTGGATGAAGCTGAGATTTCCAGAAAGTCAGAGGAGAGTACCGGGGGAGACAATTCCAGCTTTTATGGAGTTGGAGCTGCGGTTCTGGATACAGAGATCACAACAAAGAAGGACACTTCCGGAGGAATTCATGTGGCAGGCGGAGGAACTCTCTATGCCTGGGATATGGATATAGAGACGGAAGGGGAATCTTCGGCTGCGGTCAGAAGCGACCGGGGAGGAGGAACCATGGTGATTGACGGTGGAAGCTATACTTCCAACGGGGTTGGCTCTCCGGCTGTGTACAGTACGGCGGATATTTCTATAAACAACGCAGAGCTGACAGCCAATGGGTCCGAGGCAGTCTGTATTGAAGGAATGAATACTGTCCGCCTGTTTGACTCGGATCTTACAGGAAATATGAGCGACCTGGAACAGAATGACTGCACCTGGAATGTGATCCTTTACCAGAGTATGTCCGGAGATTCAGAAATCGGAAACAGTACTTTTGAGATGACAGGAGGATCGGTCACAGCCGGAAACGGAGGAATGTTTTACACAACAAATACCGAATCCACAATTACGCTGTCGGGGGTGGACATTGTCAACGCGGACGACAGCGAGTTTTTCCTCCGATGCACAGGAAACAGCAACGAAAGAGGCTGGGGAACAGCCGGAGAAAACGGTGCGGATTGCCTGTTCACCGGCATACAGCAGCAGATGCAGGGAGATGTGATCTGGGACAGTATCAGCAATCTTGATTTTTATATGACGGAAGGAAGCACCCTGGAAGGCGCTGTTGTAGATGATGAAAGCAAAG
This sequence comes from Candidatus Blautia intestinipullorum, assembly GCA_019120475.1. Classification (GTDB taxonomy): domain Bacteria; phylum Bacillota; class Clostridia; order Lachnospirales; family Lachnospiraceae; genus Blautia_A; species Blautia_A intestinipullorum. The sequence continues at coordinate 12,336 of DWVA01000053.1, forward strand.
CGGATGATGGAGGAGACGGTTACTGCAATTTCTATATCGGTGAGGACTGTACCTGGACTGTTACAGGAGACAGTACTCTGAGCAGGCTTTTCAATGCAGGAAATATCGTGGACAAAAATGGCGAAACCGTAACGGTGAAAGGAACAGACGGAACTGTCTATCAGGAGGGAAGCGGCAGCTGTACGATAACGGTGGATTCTTATTCGGAAGATGCAGATCTCTCCGGTGCGGCAAAGGCAGGGCAGTGGTCAGATTACCAGGTGGAAAAACCGGAAGAACTGATATAAGATGAGAAAACGAAACAGCCGGCAGGAATCATTCCTGCCGGCTGTTCTTGCATATTAAAGGATGTCATCCCGACGAATGTAACCGGGATGCTGAGGATCAGCGATGATTTCTCTTCCGCGGGTGATCTTCGCCCACTTGTCAACAACCTGATTTTCCAGGTGAACGTCTTCACAGATAGTAGTGTTGGCCAGAATCACGCTGTTTTTCACAACGGCGCCTTTTTTGATCTGGCATCCTCTGCCGATAACGCAGTTTTCTACAGTGCCTTCAATAAGACATCCGTTGGATACGATAGAGTTTTTGATCTCTGCTCCCTTAAAATACTGGGTCGGGCAGGAATCGTTGGTCCTTGTATAAATAGGCCATTCCGGATTGAAAAGACTCTGAGCCGTCTTGATATCGATCAGAGAAATGTTCGCATCGTAATAGCTCTTGAAATCAGTGATGCTTGCGAAATATCCTCTGTGGGCAACTCCGCGGATGTCAAGCTCTCCGCAGGAAGCGTTGACGATCTGCGGAAGAGTGATCATGGAGGACATTTTTCTTGCCTTATGTATCAGCTCGATAAAGAGATCTTTTTTCATTACATAAGTATCCATGAAAATATTGCGGTTCTTTGCGCTTCCGCGGTTCTTTTCGATGGATTCCACACCCTTCTGTTTGTTCAGGTTCAGAATATCGCAGTTCAGGAAAGCTTCCTTGGCGTTGTCGACAGAGTGATAGAGAAGAGTGATATCAGCTCCGGACTCAATATGTGTTTCAAGGAGGTCAGCGTAATCCGCAGCGTAAACCATATAGTTCGGCGCGATTACCACATATGGAAAATGTGATCTTTCGATCAGTTCGATATTTTCCATAAAGTATGCGATATCTGTATTGTAAATATCGTTTTCAGAACTGTGCTCAGCGAAAAGAAGCTGAAGCTTGCCTCTCTTGGAGTTGATATTGTAATGACGGCCGGTGCCCAGATGCTCTGCAAGAGAGCGCGGTTTGCGTCTTACATATACCTGAATGCGGTCGATCCCGCTGTTGCTCATATTGGAAATCGGAAAGTCTATAACACGATATCTTCCAAGGAAAGAAAATGCTCCAATGGGACGGTATTTCTGCATACCTTCCACCCTGATATGAGTTCCGGAAGATGTGATAATTCCTAATGCTTTAGCCATCTTATTCTACCCCCTTAACACGTTTTGACACAAGCTCGATATGTTCGCTGTCAGCGCTGCCTACAACGGCCTCTTTGCCAATCTTTACGCCGTCGGCTACAAGAGCTCTCTGTACAACGGCTCCGGCTTCCACTTCCACACCGGGCATCAGAACGCTGTCAATGATCTTAGCGCCCTCTCCTACTTTGGAACCGGTAAACAGGACGGAATTCTTTACTTCTCCTTCTACGATGCAGCCCTGTGTGATAAACGCTTTGTTGATCTTTGCGTTTGGTCCGATATACTGCGGAAGAGCAGGCGTATCTTCTGTGTAGATCTTCCAGGTAGGATCGTTCAGGTCAAGCTCGTTGTTGCTGTCCAGAAGATCCATGTTTGCCTCCCAGAGGGAATCGATGGTTCCCACATCTTTCCAGTATCCTTTGTATTTGTACGCGACAAGTGTCTTGCCGTCGGCAAGAAGGTCGGGAATGATGTCTTTTCCGAAATCGTGATGAGAATCCGGATTTTTCATATCAGCCAGAAGCATTTTGCGGAGAAGCTTCCAGTCAAAGATATAGATACCCATGGACGCAAGGTTGCTCTTCGGATGTTCCGGTTTCTCCTCAAACTCTACAATGTGACCCTGTTCGTCTGTATTCATAATACCAAAACGGCTTGCTTCCTTCATGGGAACCTCAATAACCGCGATGGTGGCATCGGCGTTCATTTCTTTATGATAAGCAAGCATTTTTGCGTAATTCATCTTATAGATATGGTCGCCGGAAAGGATCAGGACATATTCCGGAGAATACTGATCAATAAAATCGATATTCTGCGCAATAGCGTCTGCCGTACCCCGGTATACGTCAAGGTCGGAGTCTGCTTTCTCACGGGGCGGAAGTACGAAAACCCCGCTTTCTCTTGCGTCAAGACCCCAGCGTCCGCCTGCAGCCACATAACTGTTCAGAAGCACAGATTCATACTGGGTAAGTACGCCTACGATGTCGATCCCACTGTTGGCACAGTTGCTCAAAGGGAAGTCAACGATGCGGTATTTGCCGCCGTATGAAACTGCAGGCTTGGCCACTTTATTGGTAAGCTCGTGGAGACGGCTTCCGCGTCCGCCAGCCAAAATCATCGCTAACATGTTGTTCTGTTTCATAGTGAACCCTCACTTTCCTTTTATATGCTGATATATATTACATTATACAATTTTTGTTCTTAAATTTCCATAATTTTGAGAAAAAAGTGTAATTATATTCTGCAAAATTTTACGGGTATTGTTAAAACTATATTAAATTAATGCAAAAAAATGAAAAAATATGTTAATAATTATAGAGAAATGACGAAAAATGTAAAAATCATAAAAATAATGGGCGCCGCAGACCGAAACCATTTGGAATGACTGGACGGGATGAAGGTTTTACGTTATAATAACAAAGTTAAGAGGAAATGATAAAAATAAAAAAACGTCGGAAAACACGGGCGTTTGATACAGATTCGAGGGATACTGTGAAGAATAAATTAGAAGATTTTAAAAGATTTATTATATTTTGTCTGGCGAGCCTTGCGGTGATCGCCCAGACAGCAGTTTTCGCCTATGTCTGGTACGACTTTTACAGAGGGCTTATCTTTGCTCCCTTCTGGCGAAAAGGAAACTGGGTCCTGATTGCCATCTATGCCCTGATCAATGTGCTGTTTTCCACCTTTTATGGAGGACTCAGGGTAGGATATCTGAAGCGGATAGATGTATTTTATTCAATGATCCTTGCCGCTATATGCACCAATGTGGTGACGTATTTCCAGATCACCCTGATCAACCGCTGGTTTCTGGATCCGTGGCCTATGGTGGAGATGACGCTGGTTCAGTTTGTTGTCATTGTAATATGGATATTCGGCTCCAGATTCATCTATTCCCGGCTGTATCAGGCCAGGAAACTGCTGGTGATCTATGGGGACAGGGATCCCGGCGATCTGATACAGAAGATGAATTCCCGCCGGGATAAATATAACATCAGCGGAAAAGTACACATTGACATAGGAGAAAAAGAGATCCACAAGATGATGAGGAATTATGACGGCGTTATTATCTGGGATCTGCCTTCCAATATCCGGAACAAATATCTGAAATACTGCTTCGCGCACTCCATACGCTGTTATCTGAGCCCGAAGATCTCTGACGTGATCCTGATGGGAAGCGAAAGAATCCATCTTTTTGATACGCCTCTTCTTGTGGCGAAAAATATGGGCCTGTCCATTGAGCAGAGGGCGGCGAAAAGGCTCCTTGATATCGTGGTGTCCGGTATCGGTATTATTGTTTCATCGCCTTTGATGCTGATAATTTCTCTCTGCGTGAAACTGTACGACGGAGGCCCGGTGTTTTATTTCCAGGACCGGCTGACTCTGGGAGGAAAACCTTTCAAAATATGCAAATTCCGGAGCATGAGGGTGGATTCTGAGAAGAACGGCGCCCGTCTGGCATCCAAACATGATTCCAGGATCACTCCGGTGGGAAGAGTTCTCAGGGATCTTCATCTGGACGAACTTCCCCAGCTTTTCAATGTGTTTATCGGGGACATGTCTCTGGTAGGCCCCCGTCCGGAACGCCAGACGATCATGCGGGAATACAGAAGAGAGCTTCCGGAATTTTACTATCGCTTAAAGGTAAAGGCGGGGCTGACAGGATACGCCCAGGTATATGGAAAATACAACACAACGCCTTATGATAAGCTGAAACTGGATCTGTTCTATATAGAAAATTATTCCTTCTTCCTGGATCTGAAGCTTCTTTTAATGACTGTGAAAATTTTCTTCCAGAAAGAGGTGTCCGAGGGTGTGGATGATAATCAGAGAAACGCACTGAAGGATTCTGTGGAGGATCTGACTGCAGAAACAGAAAAGGAAAAATAATGACAGGCCCGCCGGAAAGACTGCAGGCGGGGAAAGCCGATAACGATAAAAACGCTTCGATATCCCAATATAACGGATGCCGAAGCGTTTTTTGAATCTGTTAATTATTTTCCATGAAGTTTACATATTCATCCAGAACAGGTCCGGGCTCGCCGATGCGCTTGATCTGGCCGTCGTGCATCCACATTACTGTATCGCAGAGCTCTTTAAGAGTTTCGATACTGTGAGATACGATGACAACCGTCCGGTCTTCATTGGAAATAAGACTTTTCATTTTATTGTAGCTTTTTTTCTTGAACTTCTGATCGCCTACGCTTAATACTTCATCGATCAGCATAATATCTGTTTCCAGAATGGCGGTAATGGAAAAAGCAAGTTTGGAATACATACCGCTGGAATATGTCCGCACAGGCATGTCGATGAATTCGCCCAGTTCTGCAAATTCCACGATCTCCGGCTCCTTCGCCCGAACTTCTTCTTCGGAGAAGCCAAGAAGCATACCGGAGAGAATGATGTTTTCCCGTCCTGTCATTTCCCTCTGGAAGCCTACGCCGATGGACAGAAGAGAAATACTGTGGCCCTTCAGGTCGATGGTGCCGCTGTCAGGTGAGAAAATCCCGGCCAGGGCATTCAGTGTTGTGGACTTGCCGCTGCCGTTCTTTCCGATAATCCCGAGAATTTCTCCCTGCCTCACATAGAAGGAGATCCCTTTTACCGCAACGAACCGGTCTACAGACCGCCGTTTGAAACTCAAAAGACTTTTCTTAATAGAAGTTTTTTTCAGATTCTGGTAACTGATGACAAGATCCGTTACCTCGATCGCATGTTTTTCTTCCATATATTATAATCCTCCTTATTGCCCGTTTTGCGGGCCTTCAGGCATTTTCCTGATACATCAGATCACTTTGACATAGCTGTTTTCGTTTTTGTAGATCTTGCGGACGCCCAGGATACTGATAACAAGTCCCACCAGGAACCAGATCAGAAGCAGAGGCAGGTCCGGCGTTTTTTCATAGATCACGCAGTCCCTCATAGCAGTAAGAAGGAAAGCGATGGGATTTCCCTTTCCGATATAACTGTTGTATGGGGCAGGCAGGCGGTCCATAACGCTCCAGAACACACCGGTCAGATAAAACAAAAGCCGGAGAGCGATATTCAGCACATTGGACAGATCTTCCACAAACACGCCGTAATGCAGCAGAAAGCATCCCAGTCCGAAAACCACTACAAAAAGAGTGATCAGGATCGGAATAAAAAATAAGATGTTCCAGGTGATCGGCACTCTCCATACGATCAGCATGGCAACGACGATCAGAAGAGAAATGAACATCTTAAAACCGTTGACTCCCATTTTGATGATCAGAAGGATAAATTTCGGTATATAAACCTTGGAGACAATGGCCTTGTTGTTTTTGATGACACGTACGCTCTGCATCAGACATTTGTTAAAGAAGTCCCACAGCGTAATTCCGATAAAGACGAAAATTGCGAAATACTGTTCGGTGGACTTGAACACATAACCGAACATAAATACATAAATCAACATGAAGCAAAGCGGGTCCAGTATCCACCACAGCCAGTTCAGGTAAGAATTGGCAATTTCGGATTTTAACTGCGCCTTGGAAGAATAAATGGCATACTTCCAGTACTTCTTCATGTCATCCATGAATCTTTTTAACATAAAATCCGCTCCTGTATTCATTATTCATATAATTAACATTTCTTATAATACACTACCCATTCTGGGTTGACAAGGGAAATTTGCGGATTTGCAGGAAGTATTTTGGCGGAGTGTGGAAGAATGCCGTGATTTAGGAAGGAAAGCGGCGGTGCAGACGCGGAAAACACAATGTTCCGGGTTTCCAGAGAAACCGGCGTAAAACGCCGCCGATAACAGGAGAATTTCGCGGAAAAGGCTTGACTTATCCGGGGGTTCTGTGCTAAACTGGACAAGCGACATGGAAGTTGGGTCTTTTTTTTATGCCCGAAATCAGGCGGAAGAAGACCATGCAAATGAAAACACTGGAGGTGGAAGTTGTGCGCGTTAAGATTACATTGGCTTGTACGGAGTGCAAACAGCGTAACTACAATATGACCAAGGAAAAGAAAAACCATCCTGAGCGTATGGAGACCAAGAAATATTGTAAGTTCTGCCATAGACACACTCTGCACAAGGAAACGAAGTAATCACAGAGATTGTGAGGTTTAGACTATGCAGGAGAAAGTAAAATCTACTGGCAAACGTCAGAAGAAAAACTGGTTTCAGGGACTTCGATCGGAATTCAAGAAGATTGTATGGACTGACAGGCCAACCCTGGCAAAACAGACAGTAGCTGTGACAGTGATTACAATTATTCTGGCTGTGATGATCAGCATTATGGATTCAGCTATTCTGGAAGGTATTAATCTTTTAATGAAATAAGGATAACGGTGATTGTATGTCAGAAGCGAAATGGTATGTTGTTCATACTTATTCCGGGTATGAAAACAAAGTAAAAGCCA
>DWVA01000054.1 GCA_019120475.1 Candidatus Blautia intestinipullorum
CCGGAAGCCACAGACGACGGAACGATCCCGGAGGCAACAGAGGATGGAAGCATTCCGGAGGGAGACGGAACAGAACAGTCTGTTGATGAGACAGTGATCCCGGAAGCCACAGACGACGGAACGATCCCGGAGACAGCAGAGGACGGAAGCATTCCGGAGGGAGACGGAACAGAACAGTCCGTTGACGAGACAGTGATCCCGGAAGCGACAGAGGACGGAAGCATTCCGGAAGCTTCAGCAGACGGAACGACAGCGGAGGGAGAACAGGCGGCTCCGGAAGCCTCAGCAGAAAATACATTGAACATTGATTCCCTCAGTGATGAAGCAAAATCACGTTATGAAAATATGAAAACCTTCTGCGCAGGAGAATTTGAAGGCGATGCGGCTTCCCTTCAGGCAGCTACAGGAGATCCGGCGGCAGCAGCCTCCGCTTCTGTTGATCCTGCAACAGGAAGTTCTCTTACCCAGAAAGTTCTGGAAGCATACGTCAGCGTTCTTCAGGACGGAGGAATGTCCTATGTGCCTTCCGGAAGCGAGAAATACATGTCTTCAGAACTGAACATGATGGATTCCAAGCTGAAAGAAATCTTCAGCATTGATACAGAGCCGGCTGCGGACGATCTGCTTGCCGCACAGACTCCGGAGACAAGGCAGGCGCTGTATAACGATACGATGAAATTCCTGGAGGGAGTTTACGGTGAAACAGCGTCCGCAGACGCTTCTGCCGAGACAGCTCCCGCAGAGGAAGGAACAGGAGAACAGGCATATACAGAAGAAGCAGTATATTAAAAAGACAGCTTCCGGAATGGATGCATGAGTCATAGGAAAAGGAGAGGCAGTAGCCTCTCTTTTTTCGTTTCCGGAAATACTGGAAAATCTGTCGTATCTGTGCTAGAATATAGAGAAATGTTGACGAAAAAGTAAGAAAATGTTTCCGAAAGGAGAAAGCAGCATGAGCTTGGCAGTAGTAACGCTGAAAAAAGGTGAGGGAAGACTGCTGAAGGCAGGCGGTATGTGGGTGTTTGATAATGAAATTGCCTCTATCATGGGAAGTTTTTTAAACGGAGATATTGTGCTGGTGAGAGATTTCGACGGATATCCCCTGGGAAAAGGCTTTATCAATACAAATTCCAAAATTACAGTAAGGCTCCTGACAAGAGATGAAAACAGAAAGATTGACAGTAAATTCTGGGAAAAACGTGTAAGAGACGCCTGGGAATACAGAAAAAAGGTGACGGAAACCGGAAGCTGCCGTCTGATATTCGGAGAGGCGGATTTTTTTCCGGGACTGGTCGTAGATAAATTTTCAGACGTGCTGGTAGTACAGTCTCTGGCATTGGGTATCGACCGATGGAAAGAAGAGATCCTGGAGCTTCTGAAAAAAGTTCTGGAAGAAGACGGAATAGAGATCAGAGGCGTTTATGAGAGAAGCGATGTGAAGGTACGGCGCCAGGAGGGAATGGAGTTATATAAAGGTTTCCTCGGACCGGAGTTTCCTACGCTGGTGGAAATCACAGAAAACGGAGTAAAATATCAGGTGGATGTAAAAGACGGTCAGAAAACAGGATTTTTCCTGGATCAGAAATACAATCGCCTGGCAATACAGAAATTATGCAGGGACGCAAGGGTTCTGGACTGTTTTACCCATACAGGCTCTTTTGCCCTGAACGCAGGCTTTGCCGGCGCCAGGGAAGTCATAGGGGTGGACGCGTCCCAGCTTGCCGTGGATCAGGCGTCTGCCAACGCCCGCCTGAACCATCTGGAAGACAGGGTACGGTTTATCTGCGAAGATGTTTTTGAACTTCTGCCAAGACTGGAGGAGGAAGAGGAACAGTACGATGTGGTCATCCTTGATCCTCCAGCGTTTACCAAATCCAGAAGTTCCGTGAAAAATGCGGTCAAAGGATACCGGGAGATCAATCTGAGAGCTATGAAGCTGGTGAAAGACGGCGGATTTCTGGCTACCTGCTCCTGTTCGCATTTTATGACGTACGAGCTGTTTACAAAGACGATCGCTCAGGCAGCCCGCAGCGCCCATAGACGTCTCAGACAGGTGGAATACAGAACGCAGGCTCCGGATCATCCGATCCTCTGGGCGGCGGACGAGTCCTATTATCTCAAATTTTACATTTTTCAGGTAACTGTTGACAGATAAAGCCGGATGAAAGGGCGTCGGCTCAGAAGAGAAGATGGAAAAATCAGAACATCCAAAGGATTTAAATGAACAGGAGATGGAAATGATATGAAAGATAAGTTTTTTAAGTTTATGGAAGGAAGATACGGAGTAGACTCTTACTCGCGGTTCACTTTGGGACTGGCTCTTGTCTGTATCATAATATCCATATTTTTTCCGGGGAGAAGCGTGATCGGCGCTGTTTTAAACACTGTCGGTCTTGTTGCGATCATTTACACATATTTCAGGATACTGTCCAGGAATATTCAGAAGCGGTATGCAGAAAATCAGAAGTATCTTGCTATGACGGCAAAGCTGAGACAGCGTTTTAACCGGGAAAAGAATCTGATGAAACAGAGAAAGACACATCATATTTATTCCTGCCCGAACTGTGGCCAGAAGATCAGAATTCCCCGGGGAAAAGGACGCATCGAAATCGACTGTCCCAAGTGCCACACAAAATTTATCAAGAACAGCTAACTGAAAGAACGGACACAGAAAGAGCAGCATACAGCAGGAGGTATTATGTTTGGGTATGTGGTAATGAATAAGCCGGAAATAAAATTTAAAGACTTTGACATGTATCGTTCCTTTTACTGCGGTCTGTGCAGAGAGCTGAGAGAGCGGTACGGGATATCAGGACAGATCACCCTGACCTATGATATGACCTTTGTCATTCTTCTTTTAAGCGGATTATACGAACCGCCCACAAAGAAAGGAACCACCAGATGC
>DWVA01000055.1 GCA_019120475.1 Candidatus Blautia intestinipullorum
TATATAAAAAAACCTTTTTCTTTAAGCTTCCAAATCACTACTACATAAGGAGGAAAAATCATGTCTGAAAACCTGGATATTTTACAAAAGCAGGAGGATCTCCTTCAGTTTCCCGAATTTAATCATAAGACAGCCTGGGAGCTGGGTTCCTTCATGGTTTCTTACGCTCAGAAACACAATATCACTATCGCCGTGTCCATACGGATGAACAACGGCTGTATTTTGTTCCAGCACTGTCCGGACGGCACCAATCTTCTGAATCAGAAATGGATGGAGCGGAAATTTAATTCCGTAAAACTTATGGAACGCAGTTCTCTTATGTCCGCTCTTGTCTTTGAACGCGATGGCGACACTCCGGCTGTACACGGGCTTGCGGAAGCTGACTATGCCCTGTGCGGAGGCGGCTTTCCCATTCGCGTCAAGGGAAGTTCCCCTGTGATCGGAGCTGTTATTGCCTCCAACCTTTACCATATCGCGGATCATGAATTTGTGGTCAGCTGCCTGAAGGAATACCTGAACTGTCCGGAAGCGCCCGATTATCCTTATACCCTTCCGTAATAAGCTTTTCCGGTCTTTTGAGCGGTAAGCCGCGCTGCTACGATATTTTTGTTTCAGGTCAAAAAAAGATCAGGGGGAATGCCGTATGACATTTCCCCTGACCATGCAAATCTCTTTGCTGCAGCTTTTTATTCTGCATTTACAAATCGGCCATTATTTTTTAATCTGTCCATAATAAGCGTTTGCGCCGTGTTTTCTGTAATAGTGCTTGTCCTGCAGTTCCTGCGGAGCAGGTTTTACCTGAGGATTGATCAGCTCGCAGCGGCAGGCCATTTTCGCCACTTCTTCAAGAACAACAGCGTTATGAACTGCTTCATGAGCGTCTTTGCCCCAGGTGAAAGGTCCATGGTTCTTGCAGAGTACCGCCGGAACAGCTTCATAATCTTTATCCTTGAAATAATCCGCGATCAGAACGCCCGTGTTCTTCTCATAAGCTTCATCGATCTCTTCTTTGGTAAGATTGCGCACACAGGGAACTTCTCCGTAAATATAATCCGCATGAGTAGTTCCGTAGCAGGGGATTCCTCTTCCTGCCTGAGCCCAGCTTGTAGCCCATGGGGAATGGGTATGTACGATACCGCCAATATTGGGGAATGCATTATAAAGCACTACATGGGTTGCTGTGTCTGAAGACGGATTATATTCGCCCTCTACTTTATTTCCCTGGAGATCTACAACAACCATATCTTCCGGTTTCAGCTTTTCGTACTCAACTCCGCTGGGTTTGATCACAAAAAGTCCTTTTTCCCTGTCAATTCCGCTTACGTTTCCCCAGGTAAAAGTAACCAGACCATATTTCGGCAGATCCATATTGGCTTTGTAAACTTCTTCTTTTAATTTTTCAAGCATTTTTCATTCTCCTTTACAAATGATTTTCGGATGATCCTGTGCTTTATTATATACTTGTTGTCTCCGAAAGCCAAGTTGTATCTGAGATTTCATCTCTGTTGTTTTCACTGACCTCAGATACTTATTTTATTTTTCTGATTCCTGCCATTTTTATTCCTGGGCGTCCAGAATCGGCCGCATCATTCCAACTGCAAGATCCAGGTCCTTTTTCCATTCCGGACTGCCTGTATACCAGAATTCCGTCACATAACGGCGCACACCTGCTTTCCAGGTTTCCGCGATAACAGCAGGAAAGTCCACATGGCCTGTGCCGAAAGGAACTTCACGGAATACGCCGGGCACTGTTTCCTTAAGGTGTACCGCGTCCAGATGTCCGATGCCCGTACGGATATCCTCCAGCACATCAGTACCGTAGGTTTTGGCGGCATTGGTAATATTTCCCATATCCGGATATACTCCAAGATATGGGGAGTTAATGCGGTTTACATATTTCATGGCTTTTTCCACTGTATTCATAAACTCTGTCTCCATGGTTTCAAAGCCCAGAACGATTCCTTTTTTAGCCGCCATTCTCTCGCATTTTTCCAGATTTTTTCCAAAACGCTCTACTGTTTCCGGTGTGGATTCTTCATAATATACGTCATAGCCGGCAAGCTGAATGATACGGATTCCCAGATCGTCTGCAAGCTGAATGGCCTTCTCCATAATCTCCATTCCTCTTGCGCATATTTCCGGACTGCTGCTTCCGATGGGATATTTCCGGTGTCCGCTGAGACACATGGTCCGAATGGGAATCCCAACTTCATACATAGTCTTTACCAGATCCAGTCTTTCTTCCTTCGTCCACTCCAGACGGGCAAGCTTTGCGTCTGTCTCGTCAATGCTGATCTCTACAAAGTCATAGCCCGCTTCTTTCGCTGTTTCCAGCTTTTCCTTCCATGTAAGATCGGAAGGCATTGCCTTTTCATATAAACCTAAGGTATATGCTCTCATACTGCTCTCCTGTCAGGAAATCAGCGGGATCTCGTATCCCCAGGACTGACGGATACTGTCCATGATCTCCATAACCTTGATCGTTTCTGCGTGAGGAGCTTCCGGGCATTCGATCTCTCCGTTTTCGATAGCTCTCATGCAGGCCAGAACTTCATATTCATATCCTGTGATCTGCTGAGGCGGAAGATAAGAAGCGACCTCCTCATACTGATCATTGAATACTGTGATCTTTTCAGGATTATTGATGTTGGTGATCTCAATATAGCCTTTTGTTCCGAAGATTGCCGCGGAACGGTTCTGCGCAGCGTAAACATTCGTCTGCATAGTAGCCATCTTGCTGTCATCAAAGATCATAGTGATGTTGTCGCACATATCTACGCCGTTTCGGAATACGGCAGAGGTCTTCATATCCGTAATGTTGTCGCCGAAAATCATCCTTGCAAAATGAACCAGATATACGCCGCAGTCAAGAAGCGCGCCGCCGGCAGAGTTTACATCCCAGATTCTGGGAACCGCGCTTAATTCATATCCCAGATTCGCGGTAAGAGAAGTCACTTCGCCGATCACGCCGCTGGCGATGATATCGTCGATTATTTTTCTGGACGGCATATATCTTGTCCAGATCGCTTCCTGAAGAAGCAGCTTTTTCTCTTCCGCCAGAGACAGGATTTCTTTTGCCTGGGAAGCGCTTACTGTAAAGGATTTTTCACAGAGTACATTCTTCCCGCCTTCCAGACACATTTTCGTAAATTTGTAATGAAGAGAATGAGGAAGAGCGATATAAACAAGGTCTACCTGATCGTCTGCCAGAATATCGTCCACAGAACCGCAGATTTTTGTGTAGCCGTATTTTTCTCCTACCTCTTTCGCTTTCTCTATATTCACATCAGCGATAATATAAGGTTCTACATTGTCCATCTGAGAAATGGTGTTTGACATTTTGTGCGCGATAGCTCCAGCGCCTAAGATTGCCATTTTAAACATAGTTTTTCCCTCTTTTTCTAATTCTTAAAGTGCTCCCACGCTTTGCTCAGTCCGTCGATCACCGCACGATAAGTCGCGTATTTCTCTTCATAAATCTCCTTATATTCCGGACGGGGATTTATGGTTTTGGTGATATGTACGGTTCTGCTTATGGCCTCCTGATAGTCTTTGTAGATCCCGGCTGCGATTCCGGCCGCCATAGCGGCTCCCTGCGCGCCCAGTTCTTTATCTCCTACCACATCCACAGGGATCTGGAGAGCGTCCGCAAAAATCTGTACCCATACATCTGAATTTGCCGCGCCTCCGGAAAGCCGGATGCTCTTGGGTACTTCTCTGTTTCTGAGCAGTTTTTTTACATGAGTAACATGTGAAAATACGATGCCCTCATATACTGCACGAAGCATATGTTTTTTATTGTGATAAGCTGTCAGTCCCACAAAGGTTCCCTTTGCGAGAGGATCTTCATTGGATCCGTTCAAAAACGGCAGAAAGATCACGTTACTGTCCTGCGGCTCAATGGATGCCACCCATTCGTTTGTAATATCGTATACAGAGCCGCCCTTTTTCTTGGCTTCTTCCTTCTCATAATTCATCAGATTCCGGATAAACCATTCCATATTGCCGGCAGATGTGGGGCTGCTTTCCTCAATGAGGAAATATCCCGGCATACAGAACATGGAATTCAGTGCTACTGTACCGTTGGTAACCGGCGTCTTTCTGATAAATTCGTTAATACTCCATGTTCCCGCGATCATACACATCTGCTCTTCGTCTGAAAGACCGGAAGCAATGCCGCAGGCATTCACGTCAAACATTCCTGCCGCTACCGGAGTTCCTTCCGGAAGAAGCGTTTTTTCACTGGCCTCTTTTGTTACATGGCCGCAGATTTCTGCGGAATATTTCAGAGGCGGAAGCTTTTCGTAGCATTCTTCCAGACCATAAAGGGCCATCAGTTCTCTGTCATGCTGCTTTGTAACCATGTTTACCAGATTTCCGCCGGAACAGTCTGTATATTCGCTGTAGGCTTCCCCGGTAAGCATGTAACGGATATAGTCCTTTACCGCAAAAATGTATTTTGTGTTTTTCAGAACCTCGGGCTGATTGTCCCGGAACCACGCCAGAAGGCTTACCGGCTGAACTGCCAGAATCTCCTGGAAGGTCTTTTCATAAACCTTTTTGTTTGTTCCGTCTTTATACCACTGTTCTACCTGCGCCCATGCTCTGGTATCTGTAGACATGATCCCGTTATAGGACGGTTTTCCGTCATAGCCGATCATATAAAGGCCCTTGCCCGCTCCGGAGAACGATACTCCGGCAATATCCCTGGGATCGATTCCGCTCTTTTCAATGGCATTTCTTACTGCCTGAGCGTTTACCTCCCACAGTTCATTCAGGTCCTTTTCTGTATATCCCGGCTTTGGCGTAAGAGTGACCGTCGGTACACTTGCCACAGAAATCTGATTTCCTTCCACATCAAAAATTGCTGCTTTTGAGAAAGTTCCTCCATTATCAATTCCCAGTAAATACTTCATATTGTACTCCTTTACTTTAAATTTATTATTTCACTGTTTATTTCAGTTATAGATAATTATACCTGTCCTTAATGAAATAATAAAGAAACAATCGGTCCGGAATACGTTTAATAAAGGGAGGAGTATCCCGGACCGCCTGCATCAAAGCCCGTACCTTCAGAATCCCGGGACGGATTATTCCTCAACTTCCTGAGGAACGCCAGGGCAGTTAGGTCCGAAGTGTTTCAGTACAACAAGAGGTTCTACCGGGCTGATGTTGGTAATCGTAACGCCGTCTGTAGCCGCTTTCTCGGAAACGAAGAATTCGTCTGTGCTCTGCTGTCCGAAATGGAGCAGTGTGGGAGCTTCAGCCGCGTAAACGCCGAATTTTCCGTGGCCCTGGATAAAGATACATCCATAGGCAGCTCCGTCTTTGATCGTTACCGTCTGTCCCGGATAAACAGTCAGTTCTTTTGCTGCGATATAGGGATTTGCGTATGTGATCCACTTCTGAACATACTGATCTGTTTCCGTTTCCACGATCGGTCTGCGGAAGTAGTGTTTCTTATAATGAGGATCCACGTTCTTCTCCCAGTCAAGAAGCTTGAATACATCTTCTACTGTTTTCTTGTCTTCCGGAAGTTCTTCATCCAGCATTTCCGGAGGATAAACTTCACCGGATACAATGTTTTCATATACAGAGTTTACATCAGAATTCCACTGAGGCTCATAGGTCAGAACAGAAGCCGGAGCATGGATCACGCCTGCAGGAGTATACCAGCCTGTGCCAAGCTCTACTCTGTATGCTCTGGAAAGTTCTGTGATTCTTGTATCATCGTCTGCAAAGTGACGGATTCTCTCTTTGATCTCTTCCGGGTCTACATCCGGGTCAAAACCGAAATATGTATAGTTTGCCTCGCCGAAATAGTTATTAAGCTGTTTCGGGAAATAATAGTTCTCCGGTTTGCCCAGTTTGCCTACTCTCGCGGCATCCTCAAATCCAAGATGCAGATGATGGAACAGCGGGTTCTCATTGTCAAAGAACTTGGAATACATCGGCCATCCGTTATATTTCTCCATCAGTTCCTTGCCCACCAGTTCTTCTCCAAGAACTTTAACCGCGTCTCTTAAAGAGAATTTTTCATCACTGTCATAGTCTACGCAGACATAAGCCATGCCTTCGTCCGCTTTTGCTGTTTCGCCGTTCTGAGCTGCGATTGTGGAAGCAAACCAGCGCTCTGTAATGGAACCTCTTGCCATACCGAATGCGAAATAGTCGTCCGGATGAAGTTTCAGTCTGTGTCCTGCTTTTCCGAATCTTCTCGGTACAAATGCCGGGAACAGACGGAACACGCCTTCTCCCTTTTCAAAGGTAGAACGAATCACGCTCTCATCTTCCGTTGCGTTCTTTACTACAAGGTTTCCTGTCTTTTTTGCCTCGGCAAGCTTTGCGTCAAGCTCTTCTCCCGCCTTGATGATCAATTCTTTTTCTGTCATGTCAATAACCTCCTGTTTTCTGTTGTTCTATATCTCTTACCAGTTATACATCGTATTCAGGGTTTCTTTTTGTAACTTTTGTATCCTTCCGGCTGAACAGATAAAAGTTACCTTGTAACTTTTATCTGTTCATATTCTTCTCTTCCTTTCAGGATGTGGAAGGTAAGTTCATATTCCCGGCTTTCTCCCGGTTCCAGATATTTCATGGAGCCGTTTTCAATGGCGTCTTCAATGCCGTCGATGGTGGAGCTTCCCGGCTCCAGGCCCATCACATAATCTCCTGCTCCCATCATTTTCCACTGAACGAAATGATCCAGAGTAGTGAGATCGATTTCTATGGCAATACCCAGTTCCAGCTCCGGATTATAAACGGCTACGGTCGAATGATTATTTACATCCGGTTTCAGCTTATGGTAGTAGCACATCTCCTCATAGTCAGGATCAGCTTCCTGAAGCTCCATCCAGTTTTCAATTCCTTCCTCCGCATGAGCGTTGCGGGCTTTGACTTCCAGAGACGGAATGTAAACTTCGCTGTCCGGCGTCAGAATGGGATAACCGATATTGCAGTGATAAAGAAGCATCTGACGTACTTTCTTGTACCCTTCATTTGTCACTTTATCATGGATCGTAAACTTCCGTTCTTTATAAAGGCATTTTATCTCCCTTTCCAGGGACATTTTATCTCCAAAGATTACCGCGTCGCGAACTGTTCCTTTTATTACCGCGCAGGGGGTATCCCCCTCTTCCTCAATCCTGCAGCTTACATTTTCTGCCGGAGTATGAGAAAGATTTCCATGAAGGCCGTAGGAAGTTCCTTCGTATTCACAGGGAGCCCCCGCCACCTTCAGACCGCAGGTAGTCAGAAAGCCTGCAGTAAAGCTTTTCAGAAAGCCAAGTCCTTTATCGTCAAAATATTCCGGCGCCACTACTCCGCATGGGGAAATGAACCCTATATTTTCCCCGCAGAAATCCAGGTAGGGAATGTCCATTCCGCGGCTTACATTCACGTCAAAATGCATTCCCGAACGGTTCTGCACGTCGATCATCTCCACGCCGTCCGCCTTTCCTTCCTGCATTCTGATCCGTTTTACTTTCATAAGCTGGTCCCGATGGCCGATATATTTTTTTTCTTTCTGATAATTCATAAGACTTCAGCATATTCCTTTCTGCAGAATAATGTTTCCATAGCGGGATTCATCGCCGGTCTGTACGATCACATAGGCTTTTTCCGCCACTTCATAGAAAGGAAGCCGGTCAATAAAATCAAAGTCATGGAACGCGTCGTCTTTGTCGTACTTATTCAGCAGCTCTCTGTAGGTATCCCAGATTTCCGGAACCGGCTCTGTGGGAAGATTTCTCATCAGCCGCACCGGATTGTCAACAAAATTGTCCAGGGGAAATACCTGCAAAACTGCTTCCAGCAGATCCGGAATCATAACCCCGTCCATCCGGATCATTCTCTTTGCATGCGCTGTGCCGGGGAAACCTGCATCCGAGATGATCATCATATCTGAATGCCCCATTTCCATCATAGCTTTCACCAGATCCGGCGGAAGGATTTTCGGTATATTTCTAAGCATAATATCGTCCCTTTCTCTGTGCTGTTTCATAGTTTTCGGTTTTCATGAAAACCAAAAGGCACCGCAGCAAAGTCCTTTCTATTGTATTTCTTTGCCTGCGGTGCCTTGCTTCTGTCAATCCTGTCTTATAGATTCACTTTTATTCCTCAGCAGTCTCCTCTGCTGCGCCGTCTTCTGCTGCTGCGTCGTCTTCTGCTGCCGCGTCATCTTCTGTCGCTGTCTCTTCCGTTGCTGCCGCGTCTTCTGTCGCTGTCTCTTCCGTTGCTGCCGCGTCTTCTGCTGCTGTCTCTTCTGTTGCTGCCGCGTCATCAGTTCCTTCTGCCTCTTTCAGAGCTTCGATTCCGCCCTCAAGGTAAGCATCTACATTGTCTGCATCAATAGTATGGAACGGGATTCTTGTATCTTTTTCATAATCTTCGCCATTGATGATCTGAAGCGCAACATCAACGCCGGTAGCTCCCTGTCCCTGGGAATCCTGAAGAATACTTACGCCATATGTACCGTCTTTTACTGCCTGAACTGCGTCTTCCAGTCCGTCAACGCCGCCGATGATGATATCGTCGCGTCCTGCTGCCTGTGCTGCGGAAAGAGCGCCCATGCCCATGTCATCGTTCTCACAGATGATCGCTTTCAGATC
The DNA here is from genome assembly GCA_019120475.1 of Candidatus Blautia intestinipullorum. GTDB lineage: Bacteria > Bacillota > Clostridia > Lachnospirales > Lachnospiraceae > Blautia_A > Blautia_A intestinipullorum. Next base: position 8,610 of record DWVA01000055.1, read on the forward strand.
GTCGCCGTAAGTGGTGATCCAGTCTTCTGCAAGAGCCATAGCTTCGTCTCTCTTCCAGTTTGCTGTCTGTGTTGCAACTACGTCGAAGTAGTCAAGAAGTCCTACTTCCTCAAATCCTGCCATACGTCCAACCTGTCCGGACTGTCCCATCGGTCCTTCGATGATGGCTACTTTGTCGCCTTCCTTCAGGCCGGATTTTTCAATAAACCATGTTCCCAGAAGTTCTCCGGATTCCTGGTCAGTACATCCTACGAATGCGGTATAGTTGGTGTCTGCGATATCGCCGTTATCAACAACGATAGGTACGCCTGCGTCATTTGCCATTCCTACAACAGGAGCGCTTCCCTCTACGTTCTGGGGAATTACGATCAGAGCGTCTACACCGGATGCCAGCAGTGTCTCGCAGTCGCTGATCTGTTTGTTTACATCTCCGCCGGCGTCATTTACGATCAGTTCTACGCCCAGCTCTTCCGCTCTTGCTTCAGCAGCGTCTACGATAGCTGCAACGAACATATCGGAGTTGTCTTTGGATGAAAATCCGATTTTAATATCAGCGTTGTCTTTTGCCGCTACATTGACTGCTCCCAGAGATGCCACCATGGATACTGCCAGTAAAGTACCGATAATCTGTTTTTTCATTTCTTTTCCTCCTTAAAAATGAATTTTTATTTTTTAATATCGCTGTGATATTAAATTTCACTTTATTCTGTTTTCTTCAAAATATGTAAGACTTAATTCTTCTTCCCTTTTGTTCTCATATCCAGGAATACTGCCACGATGATCAGGATACCTTTTACGATCTGCTGCCAGAAGGAGTTAATGTTCATCAGGTTCATAGAGTTCTGCAGAAGACCCAGGATAACGAAACCGATGATCGTACCGGTAAGAGAACCGATACCGCCGTTCATACTTGTTCCGCCGATAGCTGTCGCCGCGATAGCGTCCATCTCGTAAGACTCGCCTGCCGTAGGCTGACCGGAACTGATACGTGCCGCAAGGATCAGACCAACCATCCATGCACAGATGGAAGAGAAAACATACACCATAGTCTGGATTCTCTGAGTACGGACACCGGAAAGCTTTGCCGCGCTCATATTTCCGCCGATAGCGAATACATAACGTCCGAAGGTTGTCATCATCAGGATGACCAGACCGATGATGCAGAAGATCACCAGAAGAATAATCGGAACCGGAATCCCCAGGAACGTTCCCTGTCCAATAGTCTTAAAAGCGGGATCGGAAATCGCATACGGTTTACCATCTGAATAAACCTGCGCGAAACCTCTTCCAATCGTCATTGTGGAAAGTGTGGCGATAAACGGCTGGAAACCGATATAGGCGATCAGCCATCCGTTGATGATACCGCAGATCACAGAGATCACCAGGGCTGCCAGACATGCGATAAACCAGTTATGTCCGTCCTTCAGAAGAGAACCTGCGATTACACCTGTGATAGCAACTACGGAACCAACGGAAAGGTCGATTCCCCCTGTCAGAATGACAAAGGTCATGCCTACTGCCAGGATACCGTTAATGGAAATCTGTCTCAGAATATTGATGATATTCTGACTGGTCAGGAATACATCTGACGTAATACTCATAAAGATGATGATAATGAGGGCTACAAACACAAGGCCGAACTGCCTCAGGATCTTACCCATATCTTTTTTCTGTGCCATTTCATTCTCCTCCAAACGCTAGATTCATGATTGCCTGCTGGGACTGCGCTTCCTCGCCTTCCAGCTCACCTCTTACCTTGCCGCCGGCCATAACCATCACACGGTCGCTCATGCCGATCAGCTCCGGCATTTCCGATGAGATCATAATGATCGCGATTCCCTGCTTCGCAAGATCAATCATGATGTTATAGATTGCTGCTTTCGCTCCTACGTCGATACCTCTGGTAGGTTCGTCCATGATCAGAACCTTAGGATCAGACAACAGGCATTTTGCCAGTACCACTTTCTGCTGGTTGCCGCCGGAAAGGCTGGATACAAGATCACCGATTCCGTTCATCTTTGTAGCCATCTTTTCCGTGTACTCATTGGCAAGCTTGTTTTCTTTCAGTTTATTGATAAAACTTCCTGTTGACATCTTGTCGAAGTTCTGAAGCGAAACATTCTCTTTAATGCTTCTGCAAAGTACAAGCCCAAGCTGTTTTCTGTCCTCAGAGGCCATGATGATATGGTGCTGGATCGCATCCTTCGGATGATTGATCTCAATTTTCTGGCCTTCCAGAATGATCTCGCCGGAATCCAGCTTGTCATATCCTACCAGAGCTCTCATTACCTCGCTTCGTCCGGCTCCTACCAGACCTGCCATACCAAGAATCTCTCCCGCTCTGACCTTAAGATTTACATTTTCAAAAACGCCTTTGCGGGTAAAGTTCTTCAGTTCCAGTACAACCTCGCCTTTCTTAGCTGTGTTCTTAGGATATCCTCCTTCCAGTTCACGGCCTACCATCATGTTGATGAGCTGTTCTCTTGACGCTTCTGCAACCTTCACGCAGCCGATAAACTGTCCGTCACGAAGTACGGAAACTCTGTCCGCCAGTTCAAATACTTCCTCCATACGGTGAGAGATATAAATGATTCCCACATTTTTTGCTTTCAGACTGTCGATAATACGGAAAAGCGTTTCTGTTTCTTTTTCTGAAAGGGAAGAAGTAGGCTCATCCATGATGATGACTTTTGAATTATAGGATACCGCCTTAATGATCTCCATCATCTGGATCTGCGCGATATTCAGATCCTTCATCTTCATATTCGGCCTGATAAATTCACTGAGTTCATATTCTTCCAGAAGTTCCTGAGTCTTTTTATTCAGCTCCTTCTTATCTACAAAAGGAAGACCTTTGATCTTCTTCTGCTCTCTGCCGAGAAATACGTTTTCGGCAACTGTCATTTCCGGAATAGGGCTAAGTTCCTGATGGATCATGGAAATTCCCGCATCCAGAGCGTCTCTGGCAGATTTAAAATCCACTTCCTGTCCGTCCAGAATAACCTTTCCTGCATCCTTGGTATAAATTCCCATGATGATCTTCATCAGAGTGGACTTTCCTGCGCCGTTCTCTCCCATCAGTGCGTGAAGCTCTCCCGGCTCGATATTCAGTTCCGCTCCTTTCAGAACAGTTACTCCGGAGAAAGATTTATCAATCCCTTTGGCTTCCAGTATGTATTTGCCTGCCAAGATTCCTCTCCTCCTTTTTTAAAGTTTTATTTTATTACAAGATCCGGATTCTCTGAAAAATGCTTCAGAATCACAATCGGATCGGTTTGGGACGGATTTGTGATAACCACGCCCTCTTTTGCCGCTTTTTCTGTGACAAAGTATTCGTCATGGGTCAGTTCTCCATAACGTATCAGCGCCGGAGATTCAATTTCCCATTTTCCGAAGGTTCCGTGTCCTTCCAGACAGATCAGCCCGTAAGGAGCACTGTCCTTAATAGTCACTGTGCGTCCCGGAAGGATCGTCAGACGTTTTGCACAGACTGTTTCGCATTTATAGCAGATCCACTCTTCCATATATCCATCCGCTTTCATTTCCTCTTCCGGTCTTACAGGAATCGGCTTCATAAAGCGGTTCTTATGGAACTCAGGATCCACATTGCGTTCCCAGTCGATCACATCGAGAAGATATTCGTAATTTCCGATTTCTTCTTCCGGAGTATTCTTCCAGAGAAGGTCTTCGCCGACGATTTGTCCATTCATCAGAACTGACTGATACATTGCGTAAACATCGGAAGCAAACTGTGGTTCGTATGTACAGAGACTTCCCGGCGCGTGCATCACTCCCGGCGGCACATCCCATCCGGTATCAAGATCCAGCTTATACGCCATTGAAAGAGACAGTATCTTATTATCTCCCTTTGTGAAGTTCTTCAATGCTTCCAGCACTTCCTCCTTTGTCGTTTCAGGATTAAATCCGAAGAAGGTGAAGGGGAATTCTCCTCCGTGGTTATTCATCTGAGCCGGGAAGAAATACATTTCCGGTTTTCCGGAAGCGCCTACTCTTGCCGCATGTTCCTGCCGGTGATGAATATGGTGGGGAAGGGGGCCCGCATTGTCAAAAAACTTGGAGAACATCGGCCAGCGATGATATTTATTCCAGAGCGCTTCTCCGATCACTTCCGCTCCCAGAAGATCTACTACATCACGAAGAAGGATTTTTTCTTTTCCTTTCTCATCTAAAGCCACGTAACTTAAGCCTTCATCCTCCGGCGTTCCCGGTCCGTTTTCCGCCCATGTGGTAGAAGAAAACCATCTCTCGTCAATACCGCCCCTCTGACCTAACACAAAATAGTCATCCGGATGCAGTTTAATACGTTTACCTGGTCTGCAGAAGGATCTCGGAACCCATGTAGGTGTTAATCTCAGGATGCCGCCGCCCTGGGTCAGGGCTTGCTCCGCCATTCTCTTCTGATCTGTCATTTTACCTACCTCCCTTTTCAAAAATTGGTAAAACGTTTTTCTAGTGTGGAAAAAAATAAATTCACACGTTTTCTCTCATTGAATTTGTGCATTATCACGATGTGAATTTCTTTCTTAGCCGCTCTCTTGTTGAATGTGTTTATATCATATATCCAGAAAAACGTTTTGTCAATCTATAATTCACAAAAAATTCATCTTTGTGCATATTCAAACGTTTTACTATTTATAATTTGTGTATATTGCACAATTTTATATCATTTTACTATACTATAATTTT
>DWVA01000056.1 GCA_019120475.1 Candidatus Blautia intestinipullorum
TCCCATAGTAAAATGGATCGTTGAGATCCACGGCGGAGAGATTTCTGTGGAAAGCGTTCCGGGAAAAGGATCCCGGTTCTGCTTTTTCATTCCCCTTTCAAAAAAACAAGGTGAAAACTATTAGCATTAAAAAAAGCCGGCTGATACAGATTCTGGCGACGGAAAAGGCGGGTGGGAGTTTGACAGGAAATACAGTAATGGATTCCATAAGGAAGCAGATGGAATATGTACGGGGAAAATTTATTCAGTCGCTTCCTGTGGTTGTATTTTTTCTGGCCATGTTTTATGCGGTGCTGCTTTTATTTGGAACGCAGTATGTGATGGTTGTTTCTCTGGGAACCCTGTATTTTCAGGTAAACTATAAAAAATTTCACACAGTTTCCTCCATTCTGCTTCTCCTGGGACAACAGATCTGCCTTTTGGTCCTGGCTTATGCGGCTACCTGGAATATCCCGTTCTGCCTGCTTTTGAATCTGGTGGTTCCGTTCTGGCTGATTTTTTCAAAGTCATCTCCTTTTAATCTACTGGGATATTTTTCCTGTCTGATGACGTTTACTTTTCTCCAACTGATGCCAGTGGACTGGAAGGGATTTCTTGTCCAGCTTGAAGCAATGATCTTTTGCTGCGTTTTTGTTTTTATCGCCGTACTTTTTTATTCAAGGTCGGGAAGAGTTTCCGGAGATTCCCACGCAGAACAGAAGAGTATGGAGATTCTGGGAAATGCTCTGGAAAAGATTGCCCGGGAAGAAGAGATTCCGGGAAATTCAAAAAAGCTGGAAGAACTTTTCCGGCTTCAGAGAGTGCTGTACCAGGAGGCGTATCAGAAGCGAGGGCGAAAACATATCGTAACTTCTGAGGGAAAACGGAAATATATGTTTGCGGTCCTGATGCAGAGGACAATCTATTTTGTCACCAGTGGAAGCGAAACGCTGAGGCCGAAAGAAGAGGAAGCCAGAAAGCTTGCCCTTGAGTTATCCTGTTATATGAAAGAAGCCGGAAAATGTGATTTTATGAACCGGCCTTCAGAATATCTGGAAAAGGAGGGGCGTAAGCTCCTGAAAAAAGCGGAGGCCGGAAAAGACGATTTTTACCGGTCAGTGGCGGATTTTCTGCGTCTTTTCCTGTTTATCCTTTATCAGTCCGGAAGAAAAGACCGTGTCTTTTTTAACGAACAGTGGGATGTTCCGGCAAAACAGAAATTTAAGGACCGGGTATTGTACCGGATGAGGCCGGACAGCTTTGAGATGCGTTTTGCTCTGAGGATGAGTCTTGTGCTGATGGTGGGGATGGCGTTTAATATGATGTTTGACGAGGGACATTCCTACTGGTTTGTGATGAACGCATTTCTGCTTTTAAGACCTATGTATGAGGAAAGCAGATACCGGATGCGGACACGTTTCCTGGGGACGGCGGCGGGATGCCTGATCATTACTGTTCTGATCCCGCTGCTTCACGGGACAGCGGCTCATTTCCTTTTCGCCAGCGTTATGGTGGCCTGCATGTATACGGCGGTGCCGGGGACAGTCATTCATGCGGTTTTTGTGACATGTTATGCTCTTACTATGACCACAATGGCTATGGGAACGAATGAAGCGGCGGCTCTGAGACTCATATATGTGATTGGGGCAGTCCTGTTTGTCCTGGTGGTAAACCGCTTTTTCTTCCCGACCAGTATGGGAAGTCAGTTCCGGTATAATCTGCAGATGCTCTTTCACATGCATCATATGTATCTGCGTATTCTGGAAGACTGTCTGTCTCATCCGCTGGACTACTGGAGGATCTGCGACGCCCAGCTTCAGTATCATATGGTACATGGGCAGATCAGGGCGGATATTCCAAAAGTGGCGGCAAAAGAAGAGAGCAGATATCTGAAAGTCCTGGGGCTTACCTGGAGGATGGCGTCCGAAATACAGCAGATGATTTTTCAGACTACGCATAAAAAATGGGACGCTGCGGCGCGGAATATTATGGAACGATATATTTACTATACAGATTATGTGCTGAACCAGATTCAGGAAATGATGCACCTGAGAAAAGAAAAAAAGCTGAAAAATATCGAGGGAATGCAGTATCAGAGATATATTGACGGTGAACCGCAGCTGTCCCGGCTGATGACACAGTATGCCAGGAATCTTTCCAGGCTGTATATACTGGCGGTCAGAAAATACCGCTGACATTATAAAACGACAGAATTTCTGAGAAAAAATGGGAATACTTTCTGTTCAGAGGAGAGGAAAATGGCGAAAAAAAAGGTATATGCGGTGAAAAAGGGAAAAGTAACCGGACTTTTTGACACATGGGAGAAATGCAGGGCTGCTGTTCACGGATATCCGGGCGCAGAGTATAAAGGTTTTTCCACAGAAGAGGAGGCTGAAATTTACCTGGGATACGCGGCGGAAAGAACGGCCCCGGACAGTGATATGTCTGCGAAGAAAGCAGGGAATGAAAAAACAGAGGAGCATCCGCCGGGAGAGAAGGGCCTTGCCGCCTATGTGGACGGAAGTTTTGATCCGTCTGTAGGACGGTATGCTTTCGGCTGTATTCTTCTCGTGCCGGACGGAAGAGAGATCAGGATATCGGGAAGCGGGGACAATCCGGAATCTCTTGCTATCCGCAATGTGGCGGGGGAAATGCTGGGAGCCATGCACGCGGTCAAATGGGCTGCCGGGAACGGGTTTGACGCCCTGAAGATTTACTATGATTATGAAGGGATCGAGAAATGGGCCAGAGGGCTGTGGAAGGCGAAAAATCCTCTCACACAGAAGTACGCCCAGTATATGATGCAGAATAACCGGACGAGAGTGCGCGTTTCTTTTCAGAAGGTGGCGGCGCATACCGGGGATTATTATAACGAAGAAGCGGACAAACTGGCGCGGGGCGCGCTGACGAAGACAGAGAGCGGAACGGTCCGGATGGAAGAAAAAACGCCGGACAGACCGGCTTCGGAGCAGTAAGAACAGAGAGAAAACCCGTGGAAAAGCAGAGGGCAGAGCTTCTGCAGAGGATTCCGGCGGCAGAATGAACGCAGGCGAAGGAGGGGCAACATGGAATTTCAGCATGAACTGATCATCCCGGACGAGGGATTTCCTTTTAAACTTTTCCTGTTTGAAGGATATAACGGAAATTATGTAAGGGAAAAGCACTGGCATGCCTCTATAGAAATTTTTGCAGTAATGGAAGGGCAGCTTACTTTTTTTCTGAACGAGGAGGAATATCTTCTCACGGCGGGGAAATTTCTTATTATCAATTCCAATGAGATCCATTCCATCCACGCCCCGGAAAAAAACAGGACGGCGGTACTTCAGATCCCGCTGAAGCTGTTTGAGGAATATTTCACAGCTCAGCGGTTTATCCGTTTTTCCAGGCCGGAGATGCCGGACACCGGGGATCGGAAAGAAAAAAACAGAAAGACGGCTTTTCTCATGGGAGAGATTTTCCGCGTGTATGAGACAGGAAAACAGGAAAAGAGCCGGCCTGTGGGTTACGAGTTTAAGATCAGGGCGTTGTTTTATGAGATCATGTATCTTCTGGTAACAGAATACCGGGAGACTGAGGTGCAGGAAAGAGAGCTCAGATATAACAAAAAGCTGGCCGTGCTTTCCAGGATCACTACTTATATGCGGGAGCATTATCAGGAGGATCTGAAGCTGTCCCAGGTGGCCGCTGCGTTCGGCTACTCTCCGGAGTATTTGTCACGAATGTTCCGAAAGTATATAAAAGTCAATTTTAAGACATATCTTCAGGATATCCGTATGACATATGCCTACCGGGAACTGATGCACACAGATAAAACCATCAGCCAGATCGCCATGGAGCAGGGATTCTGTACAAGCCGTGCTTTTTCCGGAGAGTTCAGGAAAAGATACGGAACTCTTCCCAGTGAACTCCGCAGAAAAGGGCATAAATGAAGTAAAATAGAAAATGTCAAAAAAGTGCTATGATTTAGACAAGAAAAAAGGCGAAAAGCATACCCGGATGTGGTATGCTTTTTATAATTTCAGGGGAAGGGATTTACGGACGGAATAAGAGAAGACCGGAGATTCCCCGGGGTTTTAAGGAGGTAAACGGGATGAAAATCCAGAATGTAGCAGACGCTTCTTTCCGCAAATACGGAAAGGTGCTGGAGGGGTATGATTTCAGCGCGCTTATCAGAGAGATGAAGCACACTCCCGTTCCGGAGGACGTGATCTATGTGCCCTCTGTGGAGGAACTGGAAGCGCTGGAAGTAGAGAAGACGCTGACCAATAAGGCTTTCGGCGGACTTCCCATTCAGATCGGATACTGCAACGGCCACAACAAAAAGCTGAACGCAGTGGAATATCACCGGAATTCCGAGATCAACGTGGCAGTGACAGACCTTGTACTGCTTCTCGGATGCCAGCAGGATATTGAAGACGATCTTACATATGACACATCGAAGATCGAAGCTTTCCTGGTTCCGGCAGGAACAGGAATTGAAGTTTACGCAACCACGCTTCACTACGCTCCCTGCCATGTGAATGACAGCGGATTCCAGTGCGTTGTGGTACTGCCCAGAGGAACCAATACGGATCTTACCTTTGAGACAGAGAAAACAGGCGAGGACAGCCTGATGACAGCGAAGAACAAATGGCTGATCGCCCATGAAGAAGCAGGCATCGAAGGCGCGTTCAACGGCCTGAAGGGCGAGAATATCACGCTGTAGATCATCCGGCAGGAGCAGAGCAATCCTGCGGACAGTAAAACGGAAAATATAATAAGAAATATAAAACAAAAAGGAGAAAAAACCATGAATAACAAACCAGAAATCAAAATCGGCATTGTTGCAGTGAGCAGAGACTGTTTCCCGGAAAGCCTTTCCGTAAACAGAAGAAAAGCCCTTGTTGACGCCTACACAAAGAAATACGGCGCAGCTGAGATCTATGAATGTCCCATCTGCATCGTTGAGAGCGAGATCCACATGGTACAGGCTCTTGAAGATGTAAAGAAGGCAGGCTGCAACGCGCTCGTAGTTTATCTTGGAAACTTCGGACCGGAAATTTCCGAAACTCTTCTTGCAAAACATTTTGAAGGACCGAAGATGTTCATCGCCGCAGCAGAGGAATCCGGAAACGACCTGGTACAGGGCAGAGGCGACGCATACTGCGGTATGCTGAATGCAAGCTACAACCTGCAGCTGCGTAACATCAAGGCTTATATTCCGGAATATCCGGTTGGAAACGCAGAAGAGTGCGCAGACATGATCCATGAGTTCGTTCCCATCGCAAAAGCTGTTTACGCTCTGAACAACCTGAAGATCATCAGCTTCGGACCGCGTCCGTTAAACTTCCTTGCCTGCAACGCACCTATCAAACAGCTCTACAATATCGGCGTGGAGATCGAAGAGAACTCCGAGCTCGACCTGTTTGAAGCATTCAACAAACACGCAGGCGATGAGAGAATCCCGGCTCTGGTAAAGGAAATGGAAGAAGAGCTTGGCGCAGGCAATAAGAAACCGGAGATCCTTCCCAAACTGGCTCAGTATGAACTGACCTTAAAAGACTGGGTTGAGGAGCACAGAGGATACCGCAAGTTCGTTGCCCTTACAGGCAAATGCTGGCCGGCATTCCAGACACAGTTCGGCTTCGTTCCCTGCTATGTAAACAGCCGTCTTACCGCACAGGGAATCCCGGTATCCTGCGAGGTTGATATCTACGGAACTCTCAGCGAGTTCATCGGAACTGTAGTAAGCGACGATACCGTAACTCTGCTGGATATCAACAACTCCGTACCCAATGATATGTATGACGAGGAGATCAAAGGCAAATACAACTATACACAGAAAGATACTTTCATGGGCTTCCACTGCGGAAATACAGCTTCCGGCAAGCTGACATCCTGCGAGATGAAGTATCAGATGATCATGGCAAGAAATCTTCCGGAAGAGGTTACACAGGGTACTCTGGAAGGCGACATCGTTCCCGGAGATATCACTTTCTTCCGTCTGCAGAGCACAGCGGACAACAAACTCCGCGCATACATCGCACACGGCGAGGTACTTCCGGTTGCCACACGTTCCTTCGGTTCCATCGGCGTATTCGCTATTCCGGAAATGGGCAGATTCTACCGTCACGTGCTGATCGAGGGCGGCTATCCGCACCACGGCGCGGTAGCGTTCGGACACTGGGGCAAGGCTCTCTATGAAGTATTCAAATACATCGGCGTTCCGGTAAACGAGATCGGATACAACCAGCCGGCAGGCGTAAGATATCCCACAGAGAATCCCTGGGGATAATCCTTACAGTACAGAATACGGAGAATGAATTATGTATTATATAGGCGTTGATCTGGGTACCTCCGCGGTGAAGCTTCTGCTTATGGAGGAATCCGGAAAAATAGAAAAAATCGTATCAAGAGAATATCCCCTGTATTTTCCCCATCCGGGATGGTCGGAGCAGAATCCGGAAGACTGGATGAAAGAGGCTATGGAGGGGATCAAAGAACTGACATCTGAGATCGACAGATCTCAGGTGGCAGGCATCGGATGCGGCGGACAGATGCACGGACTGGTGACGCTGGATGCGGAGGATCATGTGATCCGTCCCGCGATCCTCTGGAACGACGGAAGGACCGGCGCGGAGACCGAGTATCTGAACACCGTTATCGGTAAAGACAAGCTTTCCCAGTATACGGCCAATATCGCATTCGCGGGATTTACCGCTCCGAAGATCCTCTGGATGAAGAAGAACGAGCCGGAGAATTTCGCAAAAGTTAAGAAGATCATGCTTCCCAAGGATTATCTGGCATACTGTATGACAGGTTCCTTCTGCACAGATCTCTCCGACGCTTCCGGTATGCTTCTTCTGGATGTGAAGAACCGCTGCTGGTCAAAGGAAATGCTGGAAATCTGCGGCATTACGGAAGAACAGCTTCCGAAGCTTTATGAGAGCTGGCAGATTGTGGGAACCCTGAAACCGGAGATCGCTTCCGAACTGGGGCTGTCCGCAGATGTGAAATTTGTTGCCGGTGCCGGAGACAACGCGGCGGCGGCAGTGGGAACAGGAACAGTAGGCGACGGACAGTGTAATATTTCACTGGGAACCTCGGGAACTGTTTTCATTTCCAGCAAAGATTTCGGCGTGGACGAGAACAACGCTCTTCATTCCTTCGATCATGCGGACGGCAGATACCATCTGATGGGATGCATGCTCAGCGCCGCTTCCTGCAACAAATGGTGGTCTGAAGAAATTCTCCACACCAAAGATTTTGCGAAAGAGCAGGAGGGAATCGTGAAACTGGGTGAGAACCAGGTGTTCTTCCTTCCCTATCTGATGGGCGAGAGATCTCCCCACAATAATCCTGACGCAAGGGCTGTATTCTTCGGAATGTCCATGGACACCACAAGAGAAGAGATGACACAGGCGGTTCTGGAAGGCGTTGCCTTCGGCCTCAGAGATTCTCTCGAGGTTGCCAGAAGCCTGGGGATTAAGATCGAAAGAACGAAGATCTGCGGCGGCGGAGCCAAGAGCCCGCTGTGGAAAAAGATCATCGCCAATGTGATGAATCTGAAAGTAGATGTACCCGCAGTAGAGGAAGGTCCCTCCATGGGCGGCGCCATGCTGGCGGCGGTTGGATGCGGAGCCTATCCGGATGTGGAGACTATCGCAGAGAAGTTTGTTCATGTGGTAGAGACTGTGGAGCCGGATCCTGAACTGGTGGCGAAATATGAGGAACGTTATCAGAAATTCAAAAAGCTTTATCCTACAATGAAAGAGCTTTTCTGAGAGAGGATTCCAACAGCAGTTTTTAAATGAAACAAATCAAGACTGGTATATTGTGGCAGGAAAATAAGTCCATAATATACCAGTCTTTTGTTTTCAGAAAAAATCCGCTGTTTGATATCTGCTTGAAAAAATTACAAAAAATTATATAATAAAAATGAAATAATATTACAGTTTTTGCCATATGCCCGGAGGTTACATAATGAATCAGAAAAAAACAAAAAAACCAGTGAAAAAAGAAATACTGCTGATCCTCCTGGGCATATTTTTTGTTGTGCTTTTTCTCGTCTTCATGAACAGCTTCTACGAGACCGTATGGGAGAGAAGCGGCATCAATGAGGCGGAAGAGATA
>DWVA01000057.1 GCA_019120475.1 Candidatus Blautia intestinipullorum
CAGATACCAGAAAAGAAAAGAGCCTCCGGTGGTTCGGATGCTCCTGTCATTTATTAAGGTCTGTATGAAGTTGCGGTAGATCCGGCAGCGTGGGAAATCTACAATTTGTTTGAGTTCTAATTGGTATTCCATAAGTAAGCCTCTCTTTCTGAAATAAAATAGAGGCAGCATGATGATGCTGCCTCTAGCCAATCGTTCGGTTGAATGTCACCTTTTTTCTATTAATTCTGGATGTGAGGATATCCTGCCAATATCCCTCCATCATCCCTTTTGCATCGAAAAAGCCTTGCCAAAGTCAAATTCTTGATTTATACTGAATTTGCAAGCAATTTATCATTTAGGCTGTTTCGAGCTGGTAAAAAATCCCCATTTTTCGGGACTCTAAGTTCCATTTCGTACCAATTCGTTCTGGGAAAATCGGTTGGCACTAAATGACTTAAAATCCCGTGGGTAGTGATACCCGTACCGGTTCGATTCCGGTCTGCGGCAGTAAGTAAAAGTGAGAGAAATGCGCATCAGTGTTTCTCTTATTTTTTTATGTAAAAGCAGCGCCTTGTCTGATGCTCAGACAAGGCGCTGCTGTTTTAGCAGAATTCTTCTTTTAGCGGGGGAAAATATCATTTACAATTTCTCGCCATTTGACGCTATCACATCTTTATACCAGTAAAAAGATTTCTTGGGGATCCGTTTCATAGTTCCGTTGCCCTCTTCGTCACATTCTACATAAATGCATCCATATCGTTTGCGCATTTCACCGGTGCTTGCGCTGATCAGATCAAGAGGGCTCCAGAAAGTGTAGCCCATCAGATCCACGCCGTCTTCGGCGACTGCATCTCTCATAGCGCGGATATGTTCGCGAAGGTAATCAATACGGTAACTGTCATCTACATATCCTTTCTCATCAGGCGTATCCATCGCTCCCAGCCCGTTTTCCATAATAAACATCGGCTTCTGATATCTGTCATAGATTTCGTTCAGAGTAATGCGAAGCCCAAGAGGATCAATAGGCCATCCCCATTGACTGAAAGACAGGTAAGGGTTTCTGGCGGACCGGAAGAGGTTTCCTTCCGCTTCCTCGCTGCTGCTTTCCGGAGAAGCGATACAGCGGCTGTTATAGTATGAGAATGAGATAAAATCCACTGTTCCGCTTTTAAGGATTTCTTCATCTCCAGGAAGCATTTCCGGAAAAGTTCCGTTCTTTTTCAGACGGCAGGCAGCGTATGAGGGATAGTAACCTCTGGACTGTACGTCGGCAAAGAAGTAATTTTCCTGGTCAACAAGAAGAGCTTCCCAGACATCTTTGGGATTGCAGGTATAAGGATAGGCGCTGCCTGCAGCGAACATACATCCCACCTGATTTTCCGGGTCTGTTTCGTGAGCCATACGGACCGCCAGAGCGCCGGCGATCAGTTCATGATGAGCTGCCTGATATTCTATTTTTTCCTGGTTTTCCCCCGGCTCAAAATAAAGATCCGCGCCCATAAAGGGAGCATGGAGGATCATATTGATCTCATTAAAGGTAATCCAGTATTTTACCAGCCCCTTATATTCTGTAAAAAGGACTTCACAGAGATGAAGATAGAAATCAATCATTCCCCTGTTTCGCCATCCGCCGTACTGTCTGATCAGGTGCATAGGGCAGTCGAAGTGGGAAATAGTCACAAGAGGCTCGATGCCGTACTTATGACATTCTTCAAATAACGAGCGATAAAAGGCGATCCCCTTCTGATTTGGCTCCTGTTCATCGCCATTAGGGAAAATTCTCGTCCATCCGATACTGAGCCGGTATACTTTGAATCCCATCTGGGCAAAAAGCCGGATATCTTCTTTCATATGGTGATACATATCTACTGCTTTATGAGAGGGATAGCGATGATTTCCGTCGCAGTCCAGCATTTTCAGATGTCCTGTGATTACGGCGCTGCGGTCCTCTCCGGCAGGGCATACGTCTACATTGGCAAGTCCTCTTCCGTCCAGATTATGCCCGCCTTCACACTGGTTGGCGGCAGTAGCGCCGCCCCATAAAAAATTCTTTGGAAATCTCATAAATGTTTCTCCCTTCTTTATCATCAGATTACAGTAAGCAGGTTTCCGCCGGCTTCCGTATGATCTGCCTTTTCCGCGATTACATCCATATAGTCGTCAGCATTTGATACCAGAACAGGCGTTTCTGTAGAATACCCTTCTTTTTCGATCAAATCTTTATCAAATTCCATAATAAGCTGGCCTTTGGTGATCTTATCGCCCTGATGTACCTTTGGAGTAAATCCTCTGCCTTCAAGCTGTACTGTATTCAGACCTATATGGATCAGAAGTTCCGCTCCGCTTTCGGTCTGGATCCCTATGGCATGGAAGGTGGGGAAGAGAACACTGATCTCTCCGTCTGCCGGAGCGTACACCTTGCCGTCTTCTGGCTGGATGGCGACACCTTTTCCAAGTACTCCTGACGCGAAGGCTTCATCCTGCATATCCTCCTGCTGAATAATTTTTCCAGTGAGAGGACTTGCGATTTCAAGCTTTTTTACAAGAGGAGCAGCCGGCTGACCGTTGTTTGAAGCTATATTGCCGTCGGCTTTTGATGTTTTTCCCGTTTCAGCAGATGTTTCCTGAGTACTGCTCTGGTCTTCGGTATCCGGACCGGTTTTGCCATCTGCTGCAGGTTCTGTCTTGTCTTTATATACGATCATTGTGAGAATGAAACCTATTACCATAGAAAGAATGGCTCCGACAAAGGCAACGATCAGGTTTCCCATGCCCCCGTCTGGCTCTATCATGGCAGGAAACTCAAAAATTCCCATGCCGCCCATGGAAAACTTACGGAAATTGAAGGCTCCGTAGAATCCGCCGCCGATCATTCCGGCAATGCAGCTTATAATGAAAGGCTTTTTCAGAGGAAGTGTGATTCCATAGATAGCCGGTTCTGTAACGCCGAAAATACCGGAAATGAAGTTTGGAAGGCACATTTCCTTCAGCTTTCTGTTCTTTGTCTTAAAGAAGATTGCCAGAACCACAGCAGATGTAGCAAAGGTGCAGGCAAAAAACGGCATCATAACGTTGTCGTATCCGTTAAGCTGTATATTGTTGATATAAACAGGGATAAAGCCCCAGTGCAGCCCGAAGATAACAAGGATCTGCCAGGTCAGTCCGACAATGGCGCCTGCCACCATGGGGCTGAAATCCCGGATAGAAATAACTACGTCGGCAATAATATTTGAGCCGAATGTAGCAATCGGACCGATTACCACAAAACCTACAGGAAGAGCCACAAGCAGCGTCAGCATGGGAACAAAGAAGAATTTCACAAGATCAGGGATAAATTTGCTGAACAGCTTTTCGCATTTTGAGGCAAAGTACACGACAAAAATAACAGGAATCACAGTGCCGGTATAATTCATGGCGATCAGAGGGATTCCGAAAAAAGTAGTGTAAACAGGAGATTCAAACATCGTTCCGGCAAAAAGCGTATAGAGAGGTTCTCCAGCAGCTTCAAGGGAACTTAGCTGAATGCCCGGATAACATATATATGACTGTACTTTTTTTCGATAAATTTTGTGATCTTTTCCACACACCGGAAAGCATCGGGGTATTTCTCCTTTATGATATCAAGGAGGCCGTCGCTGCTTCCGTCCTGGTAAGTGATGTTTTCTACCAGCCTTTTGGCAAAGAATTTCAGGTGAGTGATAAAACGGTAATAATAAACGTCTTCTGTGTCAAAGGCGGTTCGGAAATGATATTTTACAATATTTTCCACTTCCTGCATGATTTTTGTGATCTCATACATATTGTGCATGGTCTCCTCATCCATTTCCGCATTGGCGATATGGAGAGCGATAAAGCCGGCTTCATCCTCCGGAAGCTTCACCTGAAATTGTTCTTCTATCTGTCTGAGCGCCCACAGCCCGATCTCATATTCCTTCCGGTAAAATCTGCGGATATCCCAGAGCAGAACGTTTTTTACTGTCACTCCGTCTAAAAAACGGATAACAGAAGTGTAAATATGATCGATCAGAGAAATATAGATCATTTCGTTGAGCTTTTTGCCAAGCCGCAGTTCCGACTGGGAAATGATCCGTTCGCCCAGTTCTATATGCTCCAGGGGAACATCCTGTATAAGCTGACGGAATTTCGTATCGGCTTCTTTATTTGACATGGTAAATATTTTATCAATAACAGACGCAGGAATTTCCTCTCCGTTTTTCTTTCCGTAACAGATTCCCTTGCCCATTACGATCCGCTCAGCTCCGTCGGCTTCCTTTATAATTGCTACGTTATTGTTCAGCACTTTGTATATCTTCATTTTTCCCCCTGCTTTCTGCCGTATGCCAGAAAACTTTCCTGGCAAAAGAAAAACCTGCATACCAAAATAAATCCGGAAACTTTCCGAACGGTATTTTAGTATGCAGGTATAGCTTGCAGATGCAATCACCATCCTGTTTTTCTGGAAAATACTGTAACATATTTTCACGACCGGTACAAGACGGTTTTCTTTTTTCTCTCTTTTTCATAATTTGTCTGTCCGGTTTTTAGGCAAACTGCCACTTGGCGCTTCAGCGCAGTAAAATAAAGGAAAGAGAAGGAAGGGACCTGCTGTGGATTTAACAGAAAA
>DWVA01000058.1 GCA_019120475.1 Candidatus Blautia intestinipullorum
AAATGCTTCTGGTGGATACAGTACAGGGAAAAGTGATCGACGATAACGAACTGAAAGAAAAATACGCCCGGATGCAGCCCTATGGAGAATGGCTGAACAGCAACCTTGTATGCCTGAAAGACATCAAGATCCCGAATATCCGTATGGAGGAATATACGGAGGAGCAGAGAGCCCGTCTGCAGAAAGCATTCGGCTATACCTACGAGCAGTACCGCACATCTATCCGCAACATGGCCTTAAATGGAAGCGAAAGCATAGGAGCCATGGGAGTAGATACGCCTTTGGCGGTTCTTTCTCATCAGCATCGTCCTTTGTTCGATTATTTTAAGCAGCTTTTCGCTCAGGTAACAAATCCTCCTATTGATTCCATTCGTGAGGAAATCGTTACCTCCACAAGCGTTTATGCCGGAAAGGACGGAAACCTTCTGGTACAGAAGCCGGAGAACTGCCAGGTTTTGAAGATCGTACATCCGATTCTTACAAATACGGATATGCTGAAGATTAAAAATATGAAGCTGGAAGGTTTCCAGGTAGCGGTGGTTTCCACCCTGTATTATAAGAGTACAAAACTGGAAAGAGCCATTGACCGTCTTTTTGTAGAGGTGGACAAGGCTTTCCGGGAAGGCGCGAATATTCTGGTCCTCTCTGACAGAGGGGTTGACGAGAACCATATGCCTATTCCGTCCCTGCTGGCTGTGTCAGCAGTTCACCAGCATCTTGTAAAAACAAAGAAAAGCACTTCTCTTGCCATTATCCTGGAATCCGGAGAACCCAGGGAAGTCCATCATTTCGCAACACTTCTGGGATACGGAGCCAGCGCGGTGAACCCGTATCTTGCCCTGGAGACGATACGGGAGCTGATCGATAACCATATGCTGGACAAGGATTACTATGCGGCTGTGGAGGACTATAACCATGCGGTCTTAAGCGGAATTATAAAGATCGCTTCCAAGATGGGAATTTCTACGATCCAGTCTTATCAGGGATCGCAGATCTTTGAAGCCATCGGTATTTCCCAGGACGTGATCGACAAATATTTCACAGGCACAGTCAGCCGCGTGGGAGGGATCACCCTGGAAGATATTGAGGATAATGTGGAAAGACTCCATTCCGAGGCCTTCGATCCGCTGGGCCTGGCAACGGATCTTACTCTGGACAGCGTGGGCGCTCACAAGATGAGAAGTCAGGGAGAAGAACATAGATACAATCCCCAGACCATCCATCTTCTTCAGGAATCCACAAAGCAGGGAAGCTATGAAATGTTTAAAGAATACACCCGTCTTGTGGATGAAGAGAGCAGAGGAAGCCTGAGAGGGCTTATGGATTTTCGCTATGCAAAAACCCCGGTTCCGCTGGAAGAGGTAGAAAGCGTAGATGAGATCGTAAAAAGATTTAAAACAGGAGCCATGTCCTACGGTTCCATTTCTCAGGAAGCCCATGAGACTCTGGCTATTGCCATGAATCATCTTCACGGGAAGTCAAATACAGGAGAAGGCGGGGAAAGCGATGAAAGAATCGACTCCGCCGGAACAGAAAACGACCGCTGCTCCGCAATCAAACAGGTAGCCAGCGGACGATTCGGAGTGACCAGCCGTTATCTGGTGTCTGCAAGAGAGATCCAGATCAAGATGGCTCAGGGAGCAAAGCCCGGTGAAGGAGGACATCTTCCGGCGAAAAAAGTATATCCCTGGATTGCAAAAACCCGTCATTCCACTCCGGGAGTCAGCCTGATCTCCCCGCCGCCTCATCATGATATCTATTCTATCGAGGACCTGGCCCAGCTTATTTACGATCTGAAGAACGCCAATAAGTATGCGGATATTTCTGTGAAGCTGGTTTCCGAAGCAGGGGTGGGAACAGTTGCGGCAGGCGTTGCCAAGGCCGGCGCCCAGACAGTTCTGATCTCCGGCTATGACGGAGGTACAGGAGCCGCGCCGAGAAGTTCGATCCATAATGCGGGGCTTCCCTGGGAGCTGGGGCTTTCCGAAACCCACCAGACGCTTCTGATGAACGGACTGAGAAACCGTGTCCGCATTGAGACAGACGGAAAGCTGATGAGCGGACGGGATGTGGCCATTGCGGCGCTTCTCGGCGCCGAGGAATTCGGATTCGCTACAGCGCCCCTTGTAACTATGGGATGCGTGATGATGCGTGTCTGCAATCTGGATACCTGTCCGGTGGGCGTGGCTACCCAGAATCCGGAACTCAGGAAACGTTTCCGCGGAAAACCGGAGTATGTGGAGAACTTTATGAGATTTATCGCCCAGGAACTGAGAGAATATATGTCGAAGCTGGGAGTGCGCACAGTAGACGAGATGGTAGGGCGCACCGATCTTCTGAAAGCTTCCGACAGAGAAGAGCCTCATAGAGGAAAAGTGGATCTCAGCGCGATCCTGAATAATCCTTATGCCGGAAAAGGACAGAAAGTGACTTTTGATCCCAAGGCGGAATATCATTTCGGCCTGGAAAAGACTCTGGATGAAAAGCTTCTTCTGAAGAAATGCGAGAAAGCTATTTCCAGAGGAGAGCATGTGGAAATCAGTGTGGACGTAACGAACACAGACAGAACCTTTGGAACGATCCTGGGCGCGGAAATCACACGGAAAACAAAAACCGGCCTTCCGGAAGACACCATTGTTGTAAACTGTAAAGGAGCAGGCGGACAGAGCTTCGGCGCTTTTATCCCCAAAGGGCTTACTCTGAAGCTGACAGGCGACAGCAACGATTACTTCGGCAAGGGACTTTCCGGAGGAAAGCTGATCGTGCGTGTTCCGGAAAAAGCCCGGTTTAAGGCGGAAGACAATATTATCGTCGGAAACGTGGCGCTTTACGGCGCTACCAGCGGAACCGCTTTTATCAACGGCGTGGCGGGAGAACGGTTTGCAGTCCGCAATTCCGGAGCAAACGCGGTTGTGGAAGGCGTTGGTGAGCATGGCTGTGAATACATGACCGGAGGACGGGTGGTCGTCCTTGGAAAAACAGGCAAAAACTTTGCCGCCGGCATGAGCGGCGGAATCGCCTATGTACTGGATCTCCACAACAATCTGTATAAAAACCTGAATAAAGCGATGATCTCCATTGAAAAAGTGGAAAATAAATATGACAGGAAAGAACTGAAGGATCTCATCGAAGCTCATGTAGAGGCAACCGGCTCCAGCCTGGGCAAAGAGATACTGGATGATTTTGAAAATTATCTGCCGCATTTTAAGAAACTGATCCCCTACGAATATAAAAGAATGCTTACCTTAAGTGCCAAGCTGGAGGAAAAGGGCCTGACGACTCAGCAGGCGCAGATGGAAGCCTTTTATGAGAGCATTGGAGCAAAACAGTAAGGAGGAAGACAGGAATGGGAAAACCAACAGGATTTTTAGAATATAAAAGAGAAACTGCGAAAGTGCTTGCTCCCAAGGTCAGGATTGCTGATTTTCATGAATTCCGGACTCCAATGAGCAGGGAGAAACAAAGACTTCAGGGGGCGCGCTGCATGGCCTGCGGCGTTCCCTTCTGCCAGTCAGGCATGATGATCGGAGGAATGGCTTCCGGGTGCCCTCTTCACAATCTGGTGCCGGAAACAAACGATCTTGTATATACGGGAAACTGGAAACAGGCGTATCTCCGGCTAAGCAAAACCCACAGCTTTCCGGAATTCACCAGCAGGGTCTGCCCGGCTCTCTGCGAAGCCGCCTGTACCTGCAATCTGAACGGCGAGCCTGTGGCTACGAAGGACAATGAGCGGGCGATTATTGAGACAGCCTTTGAAGAAGGCTGGGTGCAGCCCCAGAAGCCAAAGGTGCGTACAGGAAAAAAGATTGCGGTGATCGGGAGCGGACCTTCCGGACTGGCTGCGGCCCAGCAGTTAAACCGCAGAGGGCACAGCGTGACAGTGTATGAAAGAAGCGACCGTCCCGGCGGGCTTCTCCGCTACGGCATTCCGAATATGAAACTGGAAAAATCAGTTATTGACAGAAGAATAAATCTCATGGAGGAAGAGGGCGTACAGTTTGTCCTCAATACAAATGTAGGGAAAGATATCACGGCGGAGGAGCTTCTGAAAAAATATGACAGAGTGCTTCTTGCCTGCGGCGCTTCCAATCCCAGAGACATTCAGGTGCCGGGAAGAGAGGCGAAAGGAATTTATTTCGCGGTAGACTTTCTTGGAAAGGTGACAAAAACTCTTCTGGACAGTAATTTTGAAAAGGTTCCCTATGAGATGGCAAAGGATAAGAATGTCGTTGTCATCGGAGGCGGAGACACAGGAAACGACTGTGTGGGAACAGCAATCCGCCTGGGAGCAAAATCTGTCACCCAGCTTGAGATGATGCCCAAGCCTCCGGTACAGAGAACAGAAAGTAATCCCTGGCCCCAGTGGCCGAGAGTGCTGAAAACAGACTACGGCCAGGAGGAAGCCATTGCTGTTTTCGGCCATGATCCCAGAGTATACCAGACTACAGTAAAGGAATTTCTTGCGGATAAAAAAGGAAATGTGTGCAAAGCTAAGCTTATAAAACTGAAAAGCCAGAAGGACGAAAAAACCGGACGTATGGCAATGGTGCCTGTGGAAGGAAGCGAGGAAGTGATCCCGGCGGATCTTGTGCTGATCGCGGCAGGATTTCTGGGAAGCCAGAAGTATGTGACAGACGCTTTTAAGGTGGCGGTAAACGCCAGAACAAACGTGGACACAAAGCCGGAGGGATACGAGACTTCCGTACCCCGGGTATTTGCCGCGGGAGACATGAGAAGAGGCCAGTCTCTGGTAGTATGGGCGATCCGGGAGGGAAGAGAAGCCGCCAGAGCGGTGGACGAATCCCTGATGGGATATACAAACCTGTAGCGGCAGGCGGACCGGTATGTTTTTCACGGAAGCGCGGGAGGAACGGCTGGCCGCTGCGGAAAATATCGCCGAAAAGTTTAT
>DWVA01000059.1 GCA_019120475.1 Candidatus Blautia intestinipullorum
AAAAATTCAGAAAAATGATATGATCTGTATATCAGAGGATACGCCGGGCGGCATGAGAACGGCGGCGTATCAGGGAAAGGGAGGCAATAACAAATGAAAAGTGAAAAAACAACAATCGCTGCGGCAGGAATTCTCATCGGTCTGATCGCGGCTATGCTGGTATTTTTCGGCAATCCGGCAAATATGGGATTCTGTATCGCGTGCTTTCTCCGGGATACAGCGGGAGCCCTGGGACTACACAGCGCCGGTGCGGTACAGTACATCCGGCCCGAGATAATCGGTCTTGTCCTGGGAGCCTGCGCGGTGGCGTTGGCGACAAAGGAATTCCGTCCAAGAGGCGGTTCTGCTCCGGTGACAAGATTTATCCTGGGAGTCTTTGTAATGATCGGATGCCTGATGTTTCTCGGATGTCCGTTCCGTATGATCCTGAGACTGGCAGGAGGGGACGGCAACGCTATTTTGGGGTTTGTGGGTTTTGCTCTGGGCATTTTGGCCGGAGTGGTATTTCTGAAAAAGGGATATACCCTGAAACGTTCATACAAAATGCCGGCGCTTGAGGGACAGCTATATCCTTTTATGCAGATCGTATTTCTGATCCTTCTTGTAGTTGCACCGTCGTTTATTCATTTCAGTGAGGCAGGTGCAGGCCCGGGAGCGCTGCATGCATCTGTAGCTGTTTCTCTGGCGGCAGGGCTGATCGTGGGAGCTCTTGCGCAGAGGACACGTCTCTGTATGGTGGGCGGTATCCGTGATGCGGTTTTATTCAGGGAATGGAAGCTGCTTTTTGGTTTTCTGGCAATTTTTGTAAGTGCGCTTGTGGTGAATCTGATTCTTGGAGCGGTAACGGGAACTGCATATTTTAATCCGGGATTTGCAGGCCAGCCGGTAGCGCATACAGACGGTCTCTGGAATGCTCTGGGAATGTTTCTGGCAGGCTTTGGATGCGTGCTGCTGGGAGGCTGTCCTCTTCGTCAGCTTGTTCTGGCAGGCGAGGGAAATACGGACTCTGCCGTAACGGTGCTTGGACTGATGGTGGGAGCTGCATTTGCACACAATTTTGGACTTGCATCTTCCGCAGAAGGACCTACGGCAAATGGTAAAATTGCGGTGATCATCGGGATCGCAGTGGTTGCTGTTGTGGCAGTGTCAAATACAGTAAGAAGATCAGATGCATAGGAGAGGAGAAAAGAGAATGAAAAAAATAGATGCCAGAGGACTGTCCTGTCCGGAACCTGTGATCCTGACCAAAAACGCCATGGCTTCCAAAGAAGCGGCATATGAGATCCTGGTGGACAACGTGACAGCAAAAGAAAATGTTTCGCGTTTTGCGGTTCATCAGGACTATAGGGTCCAGGTGAAGGAGCAGGGGGACGATTTTCTGATTGAGATAAAGAAATGAAAGAATACATAGCTACGTTTTATTCCCATTACGGGGCGGTCTGCTTTAAGAAAAACTGCGGGAAGCTGGGACTTAACGCAATCATCATGCCAGTGCCGAGAAATCTCAGTTCTTCCTGCGGAACCTGTGTAAAATTTCAAAGCCGGGAGGATCAGTTCCCCCAGATAAACGAAGAATTAGAAAAGATTGCGGAAATCTGCGGGAACAGCTACAGGACTGTCTACAGTGCGGAAGAGTAAAAACAGAGAGGGGTAAAGGCGGAGAGCCTTTGCTCCTCTCTGTTTGTGCCTTGGGAAAGCGCTTCACAGGGAGGCCTGCAGGCAGTGGAAGAGGGGACTTTCTTTGTTCTGTATCTTGTATGAGAAAGAGAATTCGTGTATACTAAAAGACAGTGCAGAGACGTGTGCAGGGCTCACGGCTGCAGAGGAAAGCTGCTCACATTTTCTGCTGTCCCGGCGGATAAAAAGAAAAAGGAGTGGATCAGAAATTGAGAGAGAAACTTACAAAGAGAGACGTGCAAAAAATAGAAGATGAAATCGAATACCGGAAGCTGGTAGTCCGCAAAGATGCCATAGAGGCTGTGAAGGAGGCCAGAGCCCAGGGGGATTTAAGCGAAAATTTCGAGTACTATGCGGCTAAGAAACATAAAAACCAGAATGAAAGCCGTATCCGCTATCTGGAGAGAATGCTGAAAACAGCCGATATTGTCACGGACACTTCGAAAGCGGACGAAGTCGGCATGGACGACATTGTGGAGGTGGAATTTGAAGAGGACGGCGAGGTGGAAAAATATAAGCTTGTGACTTCTATCCGGGGGAATTCCATGGAAAACAGAGTCAGCATTGAATCTCCCATCGGAAAGGCTCTGAAAGGACACCGGGTGGGAGACCGGGTGAAGGTGCAGGTAAATGAGAACAGCAGCTATTACCTGATCGTCCGTTCTATTGATAAGACAGGAGAAGAAGGGGAGGATATCCGGAGTTTTTAGAAGCAGAAGGGGGAATACAGAATGATCTACTGCGTAGAGGATGAAAAAAATATCAGAGAGCTTCTTGTATATACGCTGGAAGCCACGGGATTTTCTGCGAAAGGACTGGAGGACGGCAGCGGCCTTTTTAAAGCTTTGGAAAAGGAAGAGCCGGAATTGATTCTCCTTGATATTATGCTTCCCGGGGATGACGGCTATGCGGTTCTGCAGAAACTTAAGTCAGATCCGCGGACAAAGAATATTCCGGTGATCCTGGTGACGGCAAGAGAATCAGAATTTGATAAAGTGCGCGGACTGGACGGCGGAGCGGACGATTACATTACAAAGCCCTTCGGCATGATGGAATTTGTGGCGAGAGTGAAGGCCGTTCTCAGAAGATGTGGAAAGTCAGGAGAAGAGCGTGAACTGACCTGTGGAGAACTTCGTATTTCTGTGGGAAGACATGAGGTCTTTCTGGAAGAGCAGAAGCTGGAGCTCACCCGCAAAGAATTTGAGCTTCTTCAATATTTTGTGGAGAATAAAGGTATGGTGATGAGCAGGAACCAGATTCTGGGATATGTCTGGGGATACGACTTTGACGGAGAAACAAGAACCGTAGATGTTCATGTAAGATCGCTGAGACAGAAGCTGGGAGATGCAGGAGATATGCTGGAAACAGTAAGGGGAGTGGGGTACCGGCTCAGGGAGTGAAAAAGGAATGAAAAATTTTATAAGCCGTTTTTTTGTGTCTGCTTCATCCGGATAGATGTAGCGTATTCCGTAGGCGTCATTCCGGCAAGCTTTTTAAACTGTCTGGAAAAATAGTGGATTGAAGAATAGCCGAGGAATTCAGAAATCTGAGTAAAATTCATTTCATTTTTCTGAATAAGCTTTTTGGCAAGATCGATCTTCATTCTTGAAAAAAATTCAATAACGCCGCAGCCGTACCGCTCCCGGAAGAGCTTCTGAAGCTGTGAACGGCCGATAAGGTTGTCGTGACAGATACTTTCCACAGACACATATTCTCTGACATGTTCCTGCAGATAAAAAATGATCTTGCGGCATACATCGGACGGCTCCCTGGAGGGAACAGATCTTCCTGACGCCAGCGGATGGGAAGAATGATATCTCCGTATAATATGTATGAGAAATTCTTCCAGATAAAGAATCAGAAGCTGCTGAGATCCAAAAAGAATGTTGGAGCGCAGTTCCATCTTTTTCGTATACGGATTGTCCAGCGGAGAGGAAAAGCAGTGCCTTGCTTCTTTGAGAATGAAGCCCAGCAGCGCTCTTTCTGTATCGGAGAGCTCCAGGATTCTGTTTTCAAAAAAATCCATGTACGGCGAGGCGCAGGAAAAGGAAACAGAAATAATATTCAGAGGATTATTTCCCACAGTGCGCAGAGAGTGATATTCATTTGGTTTATGAAAAATAATCTGGCCATGGCTGAGAAGATGCCTTCCGGTATCAGTGTTTATATCGGCCTCCCCTTTGTCGATACATTGAAATTTCCAGAAATCTCCGCTTTCACCGTCAAGGCGAAGACCGTTTTGGTATTTAAAATAATGGACAGTATAAATCTGGTCTACCAGAAGTTCCTTTTTCAGTTGAACACTTTCATACCCCATTGTTCTTTCCCCCTGAAATTGTCGTAAATCACTTATATTCCGAGATAAATATATTATAGCTCACAGAATAAGATTATTCCAGAGAACAGTTTCTATAAAGTTTATAAAATTGTGTAAATATCAGCTTTTTGTATAAAACAAACAATTTATTGTGCAAATACTGCTGCCAGCAGAAAAGAAAGGTAAAAGAAAGGAAGAAAAATTATGAAAAAACCTGTGTTAGTAGTAATGGCTGCGGGAATGGGAAGCCGGTATGGAGGTCTGAAACAGATTGACCCTGTTGACAGAGAGGGACATATTATTATGGATTTTTCTGTTTATGACGCGGTGAGAGCCGGATTTGAGAAGGTCATTTTTATTATTAAACGTGAAAATGAGCAGGCGTTCAGGGAAGCTATCGGGGACAGACTCTGCGGACAGATTCAGGTTTCTTATGTGTTTCAGGAACTGGAAAATCTTCCGGAGGGCTATCAGGTGCCGGAGGGAAGAGTGAAACCATGGGGAACCGGACATGCGGTGCTGAGCTGTATAGATGAGATCGACGGGCCTTTTGTGGTGATTAATGCGGATGATTATTACGGCAGCCATGCGTTTCAGCTGGCATACGACTTTCTGACGGAAAAACAGGAAGCGGGAAGATATATGATGGTAGGGTACCGGCTTGAGAATACTCTTACAGACAACGGCCATGTATCCAGAGGAGTCTGTGTCACAGACGAAAAAGGATTTTTGAAAGAGATTCACGAGCGCACCCATATCGAAAAGCGAGGCGAGGGAGCCGCCTATACGGAGGACGGAGGCGCAACCTGGACAGCGCTTCCCGGGGACAGTATTGTTTCTATGAATATGTGGGGATTTTCTGCAGATTTTCTGCAGGAGCTTAAGGAAAGATTCCGGCCGTTTCTGGATAAAGGCATTCAGGAGAATCCTATGAAATGTGAATATTTTCTGCCTTTTGTAGTAGATGAACTGCTTAGGGAGGGAAAGGCCGTTGTCCAGGTGCTGAAATCCTCCGACAGGTGGTACGGAGTCACATATAAGGAGGATAAGCCCGTAGTTGTGGCGGCGGTTCAGCGCTTTAAAGATCAGGGCCTTTATCCTCAGAATCTCTGGGAGAAAGCATAAACAGAAAAATGGAAGAAACGAAGATGCTGGTCCGTCCAGACGGATGAAAGCGGTTGTGGGAAAACATAAATAGTGCTATAATGGACAGGAGCTGTGGAACATTGTGTTCACGCAGGACTACATCCTAAAAGGAGGAGAAGAGCATGGCAATTTTAGTAACAGGCGGAGCCGGATATATCGGAAGCCATACAGTAGTGGAGCTTCAGAACGCAGGCTATGAGGTGGTGGTGCTGGATAATCTGAGCAATTCCAGTGAAAAATCTCTGGAACGTGTGGAGAAGATTACGGGAAAGCCGGTGAAATTTTATAAAGCAGATATTTTGGACAGAGAAGGGCTGGAAGAAATTTTTGAAAAAGAAAAGATTGATTCCTGTATTCATTTTGCAGGTTTGAAGGCAGTCGGCGAGTCTGTGGCGAAACCTTGGGAATACTATGAAAACAATATTTCCGGAACACTTACTTTGGTAGATGTAATGAGAAAGCACGGCGTTAAAAATATTATTTTTTCTTCTTCAGCTACAGTGTATGGAGACCCTGCGGTCATTCCTATTACCGAGGAATGCCCGAAGGGACAGTGTACGAATCCCTACGGATGGACAAAATCCATGCTGGAGCAGATCCTTTCGGATATCCAGAAGGCGGATCCTGAATGGAACGTAGTGCTTCTGCGGTACTTTAATCCTATCGGCGCGCATAAGAGCGGTCTGATCGGGGAAAATCCGAATGGAATCCCCAATAATCTGATGCCGTATATTACCCAGGTTGCCGTAGGCAAGCTGAAGGAACTTGGGGTGTTCGGAGATGATTACGACACTCCGGACGGAACAGGAGTGAGAGATTATATTCATGTGGTGGATCTGGCGAAAGGCCATGTGAAAGCGCTGAAAAAGATCGAAGACAACTCCGGACTGAGCATTTACAATCTGGGAACTGGAAAAGGCTACAGCGTGCTGGATATCGTGAAAAACTTTGAGGCGGCCACAGGCGTGAAGATTCCTTATGTGATCAAACCCCGCCGCCCCGGCGATATTGCCACCTGCTATTCTGACGCGTCCAAGGCGGAGAGAGAGCTGGGCTGGAAAGCGGAGTATGATATCAAAGATATGTGCGCGGATTCCTGGAACTGGCAGTCAAAGAATCCCAACGGATATGAATAAAGAAAATCCCCGTCTCTTCGGACGGGGATTTTCGCTGCTGATTGTCCGAAAGGACAAGCAGATTCCCATTAGCCCCGTCCTTATGGACGGGGATTTCCTTTCTGATTTTCAAATTTCGGCTCACAGGTAAGCTCTATGCCTAATCTGCGGAATTCCAGAATATCTACAGAGGAAATCATAACAGATGTGTGAGCCTGACAGCCTTTTAATCTGCGGAGCTGTTCCAGAGCAAGACGGGCCTCCGGATTGCTGGCTGCGCTGACAGAAAGAGCGATCAGTGTCTCGTCTGTGTGGAGCCGGGGATTTCTGCTTCCGAGATATCTTGTTTTTAATTCCTGGATGGGACGGATGGCATCGGGAGAGATCACATGGTGTTCATGATTGATCCCTGCCAGTTCCTTTAAAGCGTTCAGGAGCAGAGCGGAGGAAGCGCCAAGAAGATCAGATGTCTTTCCATGAACAATCTTTCCGTCAGGAAGCTCCAGAGCAGCGGCGGGACTGCCGGTTTTCTGTTCGATCTCAAGGCTGACAGGAACTACTCTGCGGTCTTCAAGAGAAGCGTGGGCCTGTTTTAAAAGCAGCTCGATCTTGCGTACCTCGTCTTCTTTTCCTGTGCCGGCGACAAAGGCCGCGCAGCTTTTGTAATAACGGCGGATGATCTCCTGGCGGGATGCCTCGCAGCATACTTCGTCGTCGATGATACACTTGCCGGCCATATTTACTCCCATATCCGTAGGGGATTTATAAGGGCATTTTCCCATGATCTTTTCAAACATAGCCTGAAGTACCGGGAAAATCTCCACATCACGGTTATAATTTACCGTTGTTTCTCCATAGGCTTCCAGATGGAAGGGATCGATCATATTGACATCGTTTAAGTCGGCGGTTGCCGCTTCGTAAGCCAGGTTTACCGGATGCTTCAAAGGGATGTTCCAGATGGGAAAGGTTTCAAACTTTGCGTATCCGGCACAGATCCCGCGCTTGTATTCATGGTAGAGCTGAGAAAGGCAGGTAGCCATTTTTCCGCTTCCGGGTCCCGGGGCGGTTACGACAACAAGAGGTCTGGTAGTTTCGATATATTCATTTTTTCCGTAACCCTCATCGCTGACGATCAGAGAAGTATTGCTGGGATATCCCGGGATACTGTAGTGGAGAAAAACACGGATTCCCATATTTTCCAGACGCTGGCGGAACAGATCCGCACTTTCCTGACCTGCATAGCGGGTGATGCAGACGCTGCCTACATAAAGTCCGCACTCTGTAAAGGCATCGATCAGGCGGAGCACGTCCATATCATAAGTGATGCCAAGGTCTCCGCGCACCTTGTTTTTGTCTATATCCGCCGCGCTGATCACGATCACGATTTCCGCCTGGTCGCTTAACTGCATCAGCATACGCAGCTTACTGTCAGGCTCAAAGCCGGGAAGAACTCTGGAAGCATGGTAATCGTCAAATAACTTTCCTCCGAATTCCAGATACAGTTTATTGCCGAATTTGCTGATCCGTTCCCGGATATGTTCTGATTGCATTTTCAGGTATTTCTCATTGTCAAATCCTATTTTCATAAGTTCATTTCCTTTCCTGTCACCATCAGACGCCGGTATCTTCCGGCGCTGTCATGCACATAGTATACTACAAAAAAAAGAAAAGTGGGGAATTTTTTTTAAAAGTTTCCGCTGCTGTCAGAGCCTGGTGAAATTCCGCAGGGATGTTATTTATTTGTTGATTTATCAGGGAAATCTCTTTATAATAAAGAAGACAACATTAGGAGGAAAAGAATGAACAATCATATGGATAATCGGCAGGATGGAAACCGTCCAAACCGAAATGGCCCGAACAAGGGGCCGAACAGAAACCGCCAGTCCATTCTGGCTTTTTTGATTTGTCTTTTGATCACGCTGGTCTGCCTGAGTTTTGTGACTGATATGATGAATGGAAATACCAGTGAGATCACATACGATGAATTTATCGAAATGGTGGATAAGGATCAGGTGAAAGAGGTAACGCTGCAGTCGGGTGTGCTGACTGTGGTTCCAAAGATCCAGAAGTCTTTTTATCAGAATGTGACTTACCGTGTAAATCAGATGGAGGGTGTTGACGCCCTGACAGAGAGGCTGGAAGGCACCGGAATTAAGTTTCAGTACAAACAGCCGGACGCGGTAGGGGAATTTCTTTCGATGATGGCAAGTATCCTGCTTCCCACCATTGTTATGTTCGCAATGCTGATGTTTCTCATGCGCCGTATGAATAAAGGCGGAAGCGGCATCATGGGAGTGGGAAAAAGCAGGGCGAAGGCCTATGTACAAAAGGAAACAGGGGTTACTTTTAAGGATGTGGCCGGTCAGGACGAAGCAAAGGAATCTCTTCAGGAAGTGGTTGATTTCCTTCATAATCCGGGAAAATATACTGCAATAGGCGCCAAGCTGCCAAAAGGCGCGCTTCTGGTAGGGCCTCCCGGAACAGGAAAAACTCTGCTGGCAAAAGCTGTGGCAGGAGAAGCCAACGTGCCGTTCTTTTCACTGTCCGGCTCAGAATTTGTGGAGATGTTCGTAGGCGTAGGCGCGTCCCGTGTAAGGGACCTCTTTGAAGAGGCAAAGAAGAACGCTCCCTGCATTGTCTTTATCGATGAGATCGACGCCATCGGAAAGAGCCGTGATTCCCATTATGGAGGAAACGACGAAAGAGAGCAGACACTGAATCAGCTCCTGGCGGAAATGGACGGATTCGATACATCGAAGGGGCTTTTGATCCTTGCGGCAACCAACAGACCGGAGGTTCTGGACCCGGCGCTTTTGAGACCGGGACGCTTCGACCGTAGGGTGATCGTTGACAGACCGGATCTGAAAGGCAGGGTGGAAGTCCTGAAGGTACACGCCAAAGAGGTGCTTCTGGACGATACGGTGGATCTTGAAGCCATTGCGCTGGCAACTTCCGGAGCGGTAGGCTCTGATCTGGCGAATATGATCAATGAGGCGGCGATCCTCGCAGTCAAGAACGGCAGGAAAGCCGTTTCGCAGAAAGATCTTCTGGAATCTGTGGAAGTCGTACTGGTAGGCAAGGAAAAGAAGGACAGGATCTTAAGTCCTCAGGAGAGAAAGATCGTTTCCTACCACGAAGTGGGACACGCTCTGGTCAGCGCTCTTCAGAAAGACGCAGAACCTGTTCAGAAGATCACCATTGTTCCCCGTACCATGGGAGCACTGGGGTATGTAATGCAGGTTCCCGAGGAAGAAAAATTCCTGAACACCCAGAAAGAGCTGGAAGCTATGCTGGTAGGCTATCTTGGAGGACGTGCGGCGGAGGAGATCGTTTTTGACACAGTGACCACAGGAGCCGCCAATGATATTGAGCAGGCGACGAAGGTGGCAAGAGCCATGATCACCCAGTACGGCATGTCGAAAAAGTTTGGGCTTATGGGACTGGCAACGCAGGAAAACCAGTATCTTTCCGGACGCGCGGTCCTGAACTGCGGAGACGATACGGCCACGGAAATCGACCATGAAGTTATGCAGCTTCTCCATGTTTCCTATGAAGAGGCAAAGCGGCTTCTCAGCCAGCATAGAACAGCCCTTGATAAGATTGCAGGATATCTGATAAAAAAAGAAACGATAACCGGAAAAGAGTTTATGAAAATCTTCCGCGCAGTGGAAAAGGGAATTGAGATCCCGGAAAATCTGGACGATCTGGTAATCCCTGATGAGCCCGCAAAGCTTGAAGACAGCGGAGAGTCCAAAGCGGAGGAAGAGGAAGATCAGGTGTCGGATCATGTTTGTGATTGAGGAAGAACTGAAAAAGCTTCCCGCAAAACCGGGCGTGTATCTTATGCACGACGAACGTGATGAGATCATATATGTGGGAAAGGCGGTAAGCCTGAAAAACAGGGTGCGCCAGTACTTTCAGAGCAGTCGGAATAAAGGCGTTAAAATCGAGCAGATGGTTGCCCACATAGCCCGGTTTGAGTATATTATCACAGATTCGGAACTGGAAGCTCTTGTTCTGGAAAATAATCTGATAAAAGAATACAGGCCAAAGTACAACACCATGCTGAAGGATGACAAAACATATCCGTTTATCAAGGTGACTGTGCAGGAAGCCTATCCCCGGGTACTGTTTGCACGGAGAATGAAGAAAGACAAAAACAAATATTTCGGTCCCTACACAAGTGCCGGAGCTGTAAAGGATGTAATCGAGCTGGTGCGGAAGCTGTATCAGGTGCGATCCTGCAGCAGAACACTTCCCAGGGACTGCGGCAAAGACCGTCCCTGCCTTTACTATCACATGAAGCAGTGCGCCGGCCTCTGTACCGGAAAGGTGGATCAGGAAAGCTACCGCAGGAACATCCAGAAGGTCCTCCGCTTTTTAAACGGGGATTTCCAGGAGACAATAGACGGACTTACGGAAAAGATGAATACAGCCTCAGAAGAAATGCGGTTTGAAGACGCGGCGGAATACCGGGATCTGATCCAGAGTATCCGGAAAATCGGAGAACGCCAGAAGATCACTGCTTACGGTGAGGAAGAC
The DNA here is from genome assembly GCA_019120475.1 of Candidatus Blautia intestinipullorum. Taxonomy (GTDB): domain Bacteria; phylum Bacillota; class Clostridia; order Lachnospirales; family Lachnospiraceae; genus Blautia_A; species Blautia_A intestinipullorum. Next base: position 10,798 of record DWVA01000059.1, read on the forward strand.
AGGGATATTATTGCTGTGGATATGGACGAGAGCCAGGATCTCAGGGAGCAGGATGCGGTGGTACAGGTATTCTTTATGAGGAGCGGAAAACTGATCGGCCGCGATCACTTCTACCTCCGGGTTGCGAGAGGAGATACGAAAGCGCAGGTATTATCCAGTTTTCTGAAGCAGTTTTATGCGGGAACGCCGTTTATTCCCAGGGAGATCATGCTCCAGACTCAGGTGGAGGATGCGGAGGTGATCGAAGAATGGCTGACTTCCAGGCGGAAACAGAAGGTGCATATCCTGGTTCCAAAGAAAGGGACAAAGGAAAAGCTTGTGGAGCTGGCCTGGGAAAATGCGAAAATGGTTCTGGAAAAAGACAGGGAACGCATCCGCCGCGAAGAGGGAAGAACTATCGGCGCCGTCCGGGAGGTGGAAGGCTGGCTGGGGCTTTCTGACATCAGCCGGATGGAAGCTTTTGATATTTCCAATATCAGCGGTTTTGAATCTGTCGGCTCTATGGTGGTTTACGAAAGAGGAAAGCCAAAGCGCAGCGATTATCGGAAATTCCGGATTAAATCTGTGCAGGGCCCCAATGATTACGCCAGCATGGAAGAAGTGCTCACAAGACGTTTTACTCACGAGAGCAGCGGAGAATTCGACAGTTTCGCGAAGGTGCCGGATCTGATCCTGATGGACGGTGGAAAGGGCCAGGTAAATGTTGCCCTGAGCGTTCTGGAGAAGCTGGGCCTGAATATTCCTGTGTGCGGTATGGTAAAAGACGATCATCACCGGACAAGAGGAATTTACTACAACAATACAGAAATTCCCATTGATACCGGTAGTGAAGGCTTCCGCCTGATCACCCGGATCCAGGATGAGGCTCACCGTTTTGCTATTGAGTATCATCGTTCTCTCAGGAGCAAAGGGCAGGTTCATTCTATTCTTGACGATATACCGGGAATAGGAGAACAGAGAAGAAAGGCGCTTATGAGGAAATTCCGTTCTGTAGAAAAAATCCGGGAGGCATCTGTGGAGGAACTGGCGGAGACAGAATCTATGAATGCCGGAAGCGCCCGCCAGGTATATCAGTTTTTTCATCCAACGTATACAAATAAATGAAAAAGGAGAACACATATTATGAAGGGTGTATTATTGACAAAGATGGTTCAGGAACTTGGGCTTACAAATCTGACTCCTGAAATTGATCTGACTGACGTAAAAATCACATCTGCTGAAATTAACCGTCCGGCTTTGCAGCTGACGGGATATCTGGAACATTTTGCCAATGAACGGGTACAGATCATCGGATATGTAGAGTACACTTATCTGATGCAGCTCAGCGATGAAAAACGCCTGATGAAATATGAGCGTTTCATCTCCAGTAAGATCCCCTGCGTTATCTTCAGCACCATGACAAAACCCTCTCAGGATATGTTGGATCTGGCCATAAAGTATAATGTTCCGACTTTTGTTACAGAAAGGACCACGTCCAATGTAATGGCGGAAACGATACGTTGGCTGGGCGTACAGCTTGCGCCCTGTATTTCCATTCACGGCGTGCTGGTAGACGTATACGGCGAGGGAGTCCTGATAACAGGTGAAAGCGGCATCGGAAAAAGCGAGGCTGCCCTGGAGCTGATCAAAAGAGGACACCGCCTTGTCAGCGACGACGTAGTGGAACTGCGAAAGGTCAGCGATGTGACGCTGGTAGGTTCGGCTCCGGACATTACGAGACATTTTATTGAGCTTCGGGGTATCGGCATTATCGACGTCAAGACCCTTTTTGGTGTAGAGAGTGTAAAAAACACGCAGTCTGTGGATCTTGTGATCAAGCTGGAAGAATGGGACAGAGACAAAGAATACGACCGTCTGGGACTTCATGAAGAATATACGGAATATCTTGGAAACAAGATCGTATGTCATTCCCTTCCGATCCGTCCGGGAAGGAACCTGGCCGTTATCGTAGAGACTGCCGCTGTCAACCACAGACAGAAGAAGATGGGATATAACGCTGCGGAAGAGCTTTATAAGCGTGTGCAGGAAAATATTGCCAGAAAACGGGAAGTATGAAAGAGGAAAGGTGGAAAAGAAATGAGTATATATTGTTTTGGAATTGACGTGGGAGGAACTTCTGTAAAGTGCGGTTTATTTAAGACAGACGGCACGCTTCTGGAAAAATGGGAAATCCCCACAAGAACAGAAAATAATGGAGAAAATATTCTGCCGGATGTGGCGGAAACGATCAAGGACAAAATTCAGGATCGCGGAATAAGGAAAGAAGACGTGGCGGGCGTGGGAATTGGAATCCCCGGACCGATCAACTCAAAGGGCGAGGCAGCGTGCGCGGTAAACCTGTACTGGGGATTTAAGCCGGTGGCAAAAGAATTGAGCGAACTGACAGGACTTCCGGCAAAAGCGGGAAATGACGCCAACGTAGCCGCTCTGGGAGAGGCATGGAAAGGCGCGGCTGCAGGCGCGCAGAATGTAATCATGGCAACACTGGGTACAGGTGTAGGCGGCGGCATTATTGTGGATGGAAAAATCGTGGCAGGCCATCACGGAGCAGGCGGAGAGATTGGTCATGCGAATATTGACCACAAGGAACCGGAGAAATGCAACTGCGGAAACAGGGGATGTCTGGAACAGTTTGCTTCCGCCACAGGAATTGTCCGTGTTGCAGGAAAAGAGCTGGAAGCATGCCAGGAGGACAGTGTTCTCAGATCTCTGGAAAAGATCACTGCAAAGGATGTTCTGGACGCTTTTAAGGCGGGAGATCCGGTTGCAGTAAGGGTAATGGAAAACGTAGGAGAACGCCTTGGAGGAGCTCTCGCGATTTTTGCCGCTGTAGTAGATCCGGAAGCGATCGTAATCGGGGGAGGCGTTTCAAAGGCTGGACAGCCGCTGATCGACTGCATTCAGAAATATTACAGGGAATATGCGTTTTCTCTGTGCAAGGATACGCCGATGGTCATTGCAAGCCTTGGAAACGATGCCGGCATTTACGGAGCGGCAAAGCTGGTGCTGTAATATGTATATGTAATATAAAAAACTCTATGTAAATGAT
>DWVA01000060.1 GCA_019120475.1 Candidatus Blautia intestinipullorum
ATGGAGAAAGGAAGAAATTTTTCAAAATGGTTTTTCTACTGGTTTTATCCGGCACACCTTCTGATCCTTGGGGTGATGCGGATATGCCTGCATTGACCTCCATTCGGACAAAGTCTGAAATAAACAGAAAAAGCTGGAACTTGAAATAAAAGGATCAGTGTTGTATAATTAATTAAATTCTTATTAATTAAGGAGTTAATCATATGGATCCTGAATGGAGAGAACAGTTTTTTACAGTTATAAATCACTTCCGGAAGCTGGAAGCTGCTTTAATGGCGGAATGTGATATACAGATTAACGAAATGGTGGTATTATACAGTATTGCAGGAACCTGCTGCCGGGAGTATCCCTGTATGAACCTTAATGTTCCAAAGATACAGGAGCGGCTCTGCATTTCCAAACCTGCCGTTTCATACATACTGAATTCACTGGAGAAAAAGAATTATATTACCAGAGAAATCGATCCCAGAGACCGGCGCAAAGTCTCCATAAGCGTTACCGCAGAGGGAAAGGCTGTTGCCGAGAAGTCCATGGGAAAGTATGAGGAACTCTGGTCGGAGATACTGGAGCGGTTCGGTGAGGAGAATATGAAAAAACTGGTGGGACTTCTTCAGGAACTGGATACCTGCACAGAAACAGAATAAGGTGCAGGACGGAGATCAATTTATGAAAAACAGAAAAAAGCCTTTCAGCCGATAGCAAAGCATCTGCGCTGAAAGGTCTTTTTATTTTATCGGGCGTATTCTTTTTCCTCGCGGGTGATTTTTACCCTGCCGTTTCGGGCGTCCGCCAGAAGACGTTCCCCTTTGGACGGCTGTTTTTCCAGAAGAGCGTCTGCAACAGCATTCTGAAGGAGGAACTGAATTGCCCGCTTCAGAGGTCTGGCTCCATAAGAAGGATCATAACCGTTTTCTGTCAGAAGTTCCCGCGCGCTTTCGGATACATCCAGATGAATTCCTTTTGTTTCCATTCTGTCCACAAGCTTTTGAATCTGTATATCTGCGATTTTTCTCATATCCTCTTCCGTAAGGGGATGGAAGATGAGAACCTCATCCAGGCGGTTTAAAAATTCCGGACGGAAGGTCTGCTTTACTGCGTCCATAACATGCTGCTTTATACCTTCCTCCTGTTTCGCCTTCAGAGCTTCCTCTGTCTGGACAAAGCCAAGGGTGCCTTTTTTTCCTGTGATCTCTCTTGCCCCGATATTGGAAGTGAGAACAATGATCGTGTTTTTGAAACTTACAGTTCTTCCCTGTCCGTCAGTAAGACGGCCGTCATCCAGGATCTGAAGAAGAGAATTCCAGATATCCGGATGAGCTTTTTCAATCTCATCAAAAAGGACGATGCTGTAAGGCTTTTTCCTGACAAGCTCGGTCAGCTGACCGCCTTCTTCATACCCCACGTATCCCGGAGGCGATCCGATCAGCTTGGATACAGCATAGGACTCCATGTACTCAGACATATCAAAGCGGATAATAGCATTCTCGCTGTGGAACATAGTCTTCGCCAGAGCACGGCAGAGTTCAGTTTTTCCAACGCCGGTGGGTCCCAGAAAGAGAAAAGATCCTATGGGACGGTCCGGATCGGCAACTCCTGTCCGGCCTCTCCGGATAGCACGTGCAACGGCAGAAACAGCTTCATTCTGACCGATCACATATCTGCCCAGAGTATTTTCCAGAGAGCGGAGATTTTCCGCCTCACTTACAGTGAGCATTGTCACGGGGATTTTCGTCCATGAGGCAACTACCTGGGCGATATCTTCGGCGCGGACGGTGTGTCCCTGCTTTTTCTGCCATGTACTGCGCCTGAGTTCCAGCTCTTTTTCCAATGCCGCCTGTTTATCCCGCAGAACCGCTGCATTTTCATAATCCTGTTTCTCTGCGGCTTCTTCTTTTTTTCTTCGGATCTCTTTGACTTCCTGATCCAGATGAAGAAGACGAGGAGGTATGGTCAGTCCTTTTATGCGGACTCTGGAAGCGGCTTCATCCATGAGATCCACCGCCTTGTCCGGAAGAAAACGGTCCTGAATATAACGGTCTGAAAGTTCCACGGCGGCTTTCAAAGCCTCGTTCGTGATTTTCAGACCGTGAAATTTTTCATATTTTGGACGAAGTCCGCTGAGAATTTCCATAGCAGCTCCTTTATCCGGCTCAGGAACCTCCACTGGCTGAAAACGCCGCTCGAACGCAGAATCTTTTTCCACATAGCGGCGGTATTCCTGCTGTGTGGTTGCACCGATAACCTGCAGGCCGCTTCGTGCAAGAACAGGTTTCAGTATATTGGCGGCGTCTACAGTACCGCCTCCGGCGCCGGCGCCCATAAGCATATGTAACTCATCAATAAACAGGATGATATTTCCCTCATTTTCCGCATCGGAAAGAAATTGTTTCATCCGTTCTTCAAAATCGCCACGGTACCGTGTTCCGGAGAGCATTCCAACCAGATCCATGGAGATAATTTTTTTATCCTTTAAATTAGAAGGAATGCTGCCGTCGGCAATTCTCTGGGCAAGCCCCTCCGCCACAGCAGTTTTTCCCACTCCCGGTTCGCCGATCAGCACAGGATTGTTTTTCGTACGGCGGGACAGAATCTGGATAAGACGCTCGATGATCTCTTCACGTCCGATCACAGGATCGTACGCCCCTTCACGGGCTTTTTCTGTAATGTCCGTACCATACTTTTCCAGCGCGGAGGGTTCCTCCTGAGGAATGTCTCCGGCCTGCGCGGAATCTGACAGAACAGGGTCGCCGGGAGAATTCAAACTGTTCCTAAGTTCCTCCGGATCTATTTCTAAAGAGCGCATAAGCTGTGCCGCCGCACATTCGCCGGTATTCAAAATTCCGTGAAGAAGATCTTCCGGGCGTATCTGCAGGCTTCCCTGACTTTTTGCCAGGTTTTCCGAGAGCCTGACAATCTGTTCCGCTTCCTCTGAAAGCTGTACGGCAAAAGATTTTATTTCCGCTTTGGCGTCCCAGTCATACTGATGGAGATATTCTTCAACAAGAGTCTGATCCAGCCCGTTTTTCCGTAAAATCTGTCCTGCTTTTCCAGAATTCTGGATCAGCGCCCACAGAAGATGTTCGCTGCCGAGAAACCGATGGCCCATATGGAGCGCAAAACGGATTGCAGCCAGGAAAATACGGACGGTTTCCTGATTAAAGATTTCAAGATTTATTTCCATGATCACACCTCTTTTCTTCTAATAATGCGATATCATCGCGCAATTTTGCGGCTTCTTCATAATTTTCCAGTTTTGTGGCTTCAGCCAGCCGCGCGCGCAGAGCCGTAAGTTTCCTTCTGGTGCGAAGACCCTCCACGGCAAGCTCAGGGAAAGTCTGGTCCCCGGGAT
>DWVA01000061.1 GCA_019120475.1 Candidatus Blautia intestinipullorum
CAGATTACTTTACAGGTATTGACAAGTCACGTATGATGGGATTTCAGTCTATCTTCGTAAGTGTCGGCGGCGCGATCATCGCAAAAGGCAGCGGTCTCTTTACGGCAATGGCAGGCTGGGCAAGAGGATACCTTGTATTCCTGATCTGTATTCCGATCATTATTATTGTACTTCTGACAGTGCCGAAGGGCGAGGTGGTTCAGCAGGCAGAAAAAACAAAAGCCGGCATTTCCGGAAGTATGGTTTACTTCGGAGCGCTCTGCCTGATCACAGGTATCTTTGTAGCTACATTTAATACAAACATTGCGATGTACATCGACAGAAATGGAATCGGAGACGCTTCTACGGCAGGTACTGTTTCATCCATTATGCAGGTCGTTGGTATCATAGGCGGTCTTGTGCTGGGCAATACAGTTAAGATATTCAAGAGATTCACGATCGGTGCTGCGATCATCCTGATGGCAATAGGAACAGCTATGGTCGGTTTCTCCACAAGCCTTCCGGTTATCTGTGTGGGCGCTGTAGTCGTAGGATTCGGATTTGCTATCCGTAACCCGGGCGCGGTTACATTCGCGGCGAATATGGTTCCGGCAGCTCAGGCTTCCCTGGCTATCGCTATCGTATCTGCTACATATAATGTAGGAAACTTTATTTCCGCTTATATCGTAAACGCAATGGCATCTGTAATGGGAGATGATATCGCAAACCGTTTCATCATCTCAGCGATCGCTCTTGCAATCATCGGTATTATCGCATGTGTGAAAGCTCCTACTACTGATGCTCAGGCGCTGGATTCACAGAATGATTAAGCTGGAAAATTCAAGCAATACATATTCATAATGGCTGTTATGCCAAAAGGGGCTGTCGCATGAGGAATGAAATTCCTCATACGGCATACCCCTTTTTTATCACTGGTTTCAGAGAAATATCCAGGTAATCCGTCTGTTTTTGCCCTTCCTGCCTGGAAAAGCGCAGACCTCCCCTTTCCTGTCTATTTGGCGTTTTGAACCTTCTAAATTTATGCGCTCTTCTTTAACGCAAACAGATGTGTTCCTGTTTTCCCACTTTGAATCTTTTGATGCAGTTTCCTGATATTATGCGCAATTGCCAACAGAATACTTTGCGCTTCTACATTCGCTTTCCCTCGATACCGAAATCTTCGGAAACCTGTATCCTCTTTCAAATCTCCAAAACTTCCCTCGGATTGGATGCTCCGGTTCACTCGCAGCAGAATCCCTTCTTCGCTTCTGATCCTCTCCAGGTCATCCTTTCGGTACTGGTTGAACTTCCGGGAAACATACAAATTTTTCGTCCTGTCTTCGAATGGAACTTTACTGTGGTTCCCTTTGATACATTCTTTTTTGTATGGGCATCCGCTGCAGTCTGCACAGCTGTAAACAGTCGTTTCCCTTTCGTATCCTGTTTTGGTTTTTTCTTTCTTTATCTTACTGACTTTCAGTCTTTTTCCGTTGTGGCAGGTGTAGGTGTCCTCCTGCGGATCATATTTCATATTTTCTGTTCTGCCGATGTCGTTTTGATAAGAACGCTTTTTCCCAATCTCATAATTAGCAGGCTTGATAAATGCCTCTTTCTTTTCTTTCTCCAGATAAGCGTAATTCTCTTCGCTCTCATATCCAGCATCCGCTGTTACTCTTTTGTATTTGAAGTTATCTACATATTCTTCCAGATCTTTGAAAAAAGGGATCAGCGTTGTGGTGTCCGTAGGCTGCGGCCCTACTGTTAGCCAGGTAATATATTCAGAGTCTACACCATGCTGGATGTTATACCCGGCTTTGAGCTGCCCATTCCCCATAGCATCTTCTTTCATCCTCATAAAAGTCGCATCATGGTCTGTCTTTGAATAACTGTTCCTGTCTCCGCAAACATAAAGTTTCTGGGTATATTCTTTTAGTTTGTCCAAATATTGCTCCAGTGTTTCAATACTTTTCTGCAATGGGGATTTCCTTTTCCCTGTCCCGTGTACAAACTCAATCCCTTCTTCCACTTTCAGCCTGTACAGCTTTTTTCTGAGCTTTTTCAAATGTTTTACGGTGACTTTATTCTGGTAAACAATCCTCAGGCCATACATTTCTTCGCAGGACTCTACAAAGGCCGCAAGTTTCTTCAGAAGTTTTTCCATATTCTTTGTTGTTGCCTTTTTCCAGACAAAAGTGTATTTATTCGCGTAGGCCTCGATCTTCGTTCCGTCGATAAAAATATCTTCTCCCGAAATCTCCCCAATACTGTAAAGGAACTTTGTGACAGCTGCCAGGATCTTCTTCGAGCACAGCGCGAAATGCAGGGTATGGAAACGTGCAAAAGTCGCATGGTCGGGCACAGGGGTGCCTTCCAGCAGATACATAAAGTTAATATCCCTGCGACAGACCTCCTCCATATCGCGGGAAGCGATCGTTGTATCGAGTCTGCCAAAAGTCCCCATTCATATACGCATAAAGCACAACCTTAAGGATGGTGCGCGGTGACGGATTTTCGGGTATCCTCTGATACGTCGAATATAAGTCAGATAAATCCATCTCCTCCACAAACTGACTCAGCAGCCGTACAGAATCGTCTTTCGGTATGATGCAATCAATATTTAATGGAAGTTTTAATTGATAACCGTTTTGATTCAAGGTATAATCTTTTTGTAAAATATTTGATTTTTCCATAACTATATTTTACACCTTTTGCCGGGCTTTGTTTAGCCCGGCATTTGGTTTGTTTGAAGAGGAAAGAGGCCATCGCACTAATTGCTTAGTGCGACAGCCCCTTCAGTATATAAACATATAAACAATTCCGGGAAAGGTGAGGACATTCCTATGAGAAAAATTATTTTTTTGGATATCGACGGTACGATAAGGGATTTCGACGGCACAATACCCGAAAGCGCTGTAAAAGCCATACATGAAGCGCAGAAGAACGGCCATAAGGTATGTCTGAGCACGGGCAGGCCATATCCCCGCATTGAAAAAAGAGTGCTGGATATCGGATTCGACGGAGTAGTAGCAAGCTCGGGAAGCTATGCCGAGTATGAGGGAGAATGCGTTTCACACTGTGTATTCAGCATAACACTGTACATGGAATTCATGGTGTGGCTCTTAAAAAACGACTGCATTGTGGAGATGGAAAATCACAGGCATACGTATCTTCTGAAAAGCGACTGGGAAAGATATAAAGCGGTAACGGGAGTCTGCGAGACAGATATAATCCGCCCGGTGCTCGTGGAGACAGTGACGGATGTGGATCAGGTGGACAAGCTGGTTGTTTTCTGTCAACGGGAACTGCGGGAGGAGATGATGGAGAAATGGGAGCATGTATTCCATATCGTGGAACTGAGCGCGCCTTTTGGGAGCGGCTGGGCGGCTGAGATCACGCCACCTGACGTCAGTAAAGCCAGAGGAATACAGGCTGTCCTGAAAGCTTCAGGATTCGCCAGGGAAGATGTGATCGGAGTAGGAGACAGCACTAATGATCTGGAAATGCTCTCTCTTGCGGGAAGAGGCATTGCTATGGGAAATGCGCCGGAGAGTGTGAAAGAAAAGGCGGATTACGTGACGGATTCTGTAAAAGAGGACGGGATATGGAAAGCGTTTGTGCATGAAGGTCTGATTGAATGATTTAAGCGCTGCCGCATGATGCGACAGCGCTCAGACTGTCAAAAAAGGTCAGCGCCGGCATCCGTTATATTCAAAACAATACTTGCGATCTGCTTGCAATTTGCAAGCAGTTAGAATATAATAAAGATGTCATAAAAGGAGGCGATGAATATGGCCAGAACATCGAACATATTTGCGCGTGTTGAACCTGAAATTAAAGAACAGGCGGAGCAGGTGCTGGATCGATTGGGAATTCCAATGTCAAATGCTGTAGGTATGTTTTTAAGACAGGTTGTCCTTCAGAGAGGAATTCCGTTTGAAGTGAAATTGCCGCAGGAAAAACCTCTTGCCTATGGAAGACTTACCAAGGAGCAGTTTGATGCGGAAATGGAGAAAGGCATGGCCGATATACGGGAAGGCAGAGTATATACGGCAGCTGAAGTCGAAGAAGAAATGAAGAAAGAGTTCGGCGTATGAGTTCTGAAGTTATATATTCCGCCAGAGCCAGGCAGGACTTAAGAAATATATACGAATATATCTCATATGACCTGCTTGTGCCGGAAACTGCTACAAGACAGACCCGGCGGATTATGAAAGAGATACGATCGCTGGATGAAATGCCGATGCGTCATCACCTGTACGATGATGAACCGTGGCACAG
>DWVA01000003.1 GCA_019120475.1 Candidatus Blautia intestinipullorum
CAATCCTTTCCGCCCGGTGCTGAATATTGTGCAGAATAACCGGGATCACCGGAAAATCTGTGTGATCGACGGAAAGACCGGATTTACCGGCGGCATCAATCTGGCTGACGAATACATCAATCAGAAGGAACGTTTCGGTCACTGGAAAGACACGGCCGTTATGTTAAAGGGAGAGGCTGTATGGAGCATGACAGTTATGTTTCTCCATATGTGGAGCGTAGTGAACCGCACGCCTAATTCTCTGGAGCATGAACCGTATCTTCCCCACACTTATCACCCGGAGCAGTTTGAAGGCAGCGGATATGTGCAGCCTTACAGCGATACGCCTCTGGATGGTGAAGTCCTGGGAGAAAACGTGTATCTGAATATCATCAACCGCGCGAAAAAATATGTTTATATCTGTACTCCTTATCTGATCATCGATAACGAAATGATGACAGCTTTGTGTCTTGCAGCCAAAAGCGGCGTGGACGTAAGGATCATGACGCCGGGGATACCGGATAAAAAAATGGTGTTCCTTCTGACACAGTCCTATTACGAACAGCTTCTTGAGGCAGGAGTGCGTATCTACGAATATCAGCCTGGTTTCCTCCACGCAAAATCTTTTGTGTGCGATGACGAGATTGCCGTAGTGGGCACCATCAATCTGGATTACCGCAGTCTGTATCTGCATTTTGAAAACGGTATCTGGATGTATAAGAACGAAGTAATACAGGATATTCTGCAGGATTTTGTAGAAACATTAAATTACTGCGATCCGATCAGCATTGAATTCTGTAAAAACAGGAATATTTTCATACGGGGATTCCAGAGTATTCTCCGTCTGTTCGCTCCCATGCTTTAAGAAAAGGGAAAAAGTTATATTTTCCGTTTCACGGTTTTATAATAGAGTAGAGTCTTCTTACCGGAGGAATTGTATGTTAAGGAAACGGAAAAATCTTCTGGGTATCTGGATGCTCCTTTTCTGTCTTCTTTTTCCAAACGTTTCTGTTTTGGCTGCCGGGAAACCTGCCCTTGAAGTAGCCGCTCCCAGCTATGTGCTCATGGAGCCGGAGACAGGAACCGTGATCTGCGGGAAAGAAATGGATACCAGGAGAAGTCCGGCAAGCGTAACAAAGATCATGACTCTTCTTTTGATCTTTGATCATCTGGAAAACGGGACGCTGGATCTTTCGGATACAGTGACAACCAGCGCCCACGCCAAATCAATGGGCGGTTCTCAGGTTTTTCTGGAAGAAGGAGAGACCCAGACGGCAGAAACAATGATCAAATGTATTGTGATCGCTTCCGGAAACGACGCCAGCGTCGCCATGGCGGAACATATTGCCGGCAGCGAGCAGGAATTCGTCAAAGAGATGAATGAGAGAGCTGCGGGACTTGGAATGAAAAACACACATTTCGAGGACTGCTGCGGACTGACAGATTCCGACAGCCATTATACGACCGCCTACGATATCGCGCTTATGAGCAGAGAGCTGATCCGCCGTTATCCTCAGGTGCTGGAATATTCTTCTATCTGGATGGAAAACATTACACATGTAACCAGACAGGGAACCAAGGAATTCGGGCTTACAAATACGAATAAGCTGATCCGTACCTATGAGGGATGCGTGGGACTGAAGACAGGAAGCACCAGCAAAGCAAAATTCTGCCTTTCCGCTGTAGCCGAGAGAAATGGGATTTCCCTGATCTCTGTAGTCATGGCTTCTCCGGATTCCAAAACAAGACAGAAGGATGCCGCAGCTCTGCTGGATTATGGATTTGCCAGATGTTCTCTGTATACAGATGAAAATCCGGATCCCCTTCCTGAGATGAAAGTAAAAAAAGGCGTTTCTTCAGCGGTTTCCCTGAAATATGAAGGTACCTTCCGTTATCTGGACACCGAAGGCAGACCGGTAACTGAGGTGACGAAAAAGAGAGTTCTTCCTTCCGAGACGACGGCTCCGGTGAAAAAAGGCCAACAGGCCGGGGAACTGGTCTATTATCGGGATGGACAGGAGCTTGGAAAGCTTCGTATCCTTTACGGGGAAGACGTAGCAGAAGCCGGATATTCCCACTGCCTGAAAAAAGTTCTTGACTTTTTATGGCTGTAATCTCCCCTGTTACGAGAGATAAAGGAATCTTTTGACAAAGACTGCGGGAGAGAGGTATAATAGCCTCTGAATAAACAGCGGAATGCATGTAGTTTGAGAGGATAAGGTCTATGAAAGAAATTCGCACAGAAGATGCTGTGGGGCATATTTTATGTCATGATATCACACAGATCATTAAAGATAAAAAGAAAGGCGTGCTTTTTAAAAAAGGGCATATTGTACGGGAAGAAGATATACCGGCGCTGCTTTCCGTAGGAAAAGAACATCTCTTTGTATGGGAAAAAAGAGAAGGCATCCTTCATGAAAATGAAGGAGCGGAAATCCTTTATAAGATCTGCGCCGGAAATCATATGCACGGCACGGATGTCAGCGAAGGCAAAATCGAAGTGATCGCCGACTGCGATGGCCTTTTAAAAATACGCCGCGACGCGCTTATAAGAGTCAATAGCCTGGGAGAAATGATGATCGCTTCCAGACATGGAGATTTTCCTGTAAAAAAAGGCGATAAGATCGCGGGGACCAGGATCATTCCTCTTGTGATCGAAAAGGAAAAAATGGACCGGGCAGAAGCGGAAGCGGGAAAAGACCCTATTTTTTCTATTCTTCCCTTCAAAGCAAAGAAAACAGGGATCGTAACCACCGGAAGCGAAGTTCAGAAAGGTCTGATAAAAGATACCTTCACCCCTGTACTGAGGGATAAACTGGCGGAATATCCCGGCGAGATCATCGGGCAGACCACTCCGGGAGACGACAGAAAGCAGATTACGGCGGACATTCTCCATTTTATTGAAATGGGCGCCGATATGGTGATCTGCAGCGGCGGCATGAGCGTAGACCCTGATGACAGGACTCCGGGAGCCATCAAAGATACAGGAGCGGAAATCGTTACCTACGGAGCTCCTGTGCTGCCGGGAGCCATGCTTCTCCTTTCATACTACCGGAACGGAGAGAAAACAGTTCCTGTTCTTGGACTGCCGGGATGCGTCATGTACGCAAAGCGGACGGTATTTGACCTTATCCTTCCAAGGATCATGGCGGATGATCCCGTAAAAGCGGAAGAAATCGCCGCTCTGGGAGAGGGAGGACTGTGCCTTGGCTGTTCTGTCTGTACTTTCCCCAACTGCGGCTTCGGCAAGTAGCTTTCGCTTTTTCCAAATAGCAAATCACCGAGGAAATGTATGAAAACATTCAAAACGAAAACCTACTATATTCCCATAAAAAAGCTGAAAGGTCAAGGTTCTGTAAAACTTGCTTTTCTCTCTGATCTTCACGGACTGATGTTCGGAGAGGAAAACGAAGAACTGCTGCGCCGGATCATCCTTGGCGCACCGGATGCGGTGCTCGTGGGGGGAGATATGGCCTACAGCAGCAATGAGGATACCCTGGAGATGACCACCGGTTTTCTCTGCCGGCTGGCGAAAGAACTCCCCGTATATTACGCGTTGGGAAACCATGAAAGCCGTATGATGGCGGATCCGGCAATGCAGGAAAAATACTTCAGATTTGAGGGTCTTCTTTCAGACGCCGGAACCTGCTTTCTCCACAACCGGCATGTTTCCATGAAGATCCATGGAACGGATTTTGTCTTCTACGGACTGGAGCTTCCCCTGGAATATTACCGGAAGCCCAAACCTCCTTCCTTAAGCCTCATGGAAATGGAAACGTTGATCGGTTCGCCTTCCAAGGAGGGGATTCAGGTGCTTCTGGCCCATAATCCACGATATGGGAACACTTATTTCTCCTGGGGAGCGGATTTGATCTTTTCCGGCCACTACCACGGAGGAGTCGTCCGCTTTACAGAAAACAGAGGACTGATCTCTCCTCATTTTCAGCTTTTTCCCGGCTTTTGCTGCGGAGAGTACAGAAGAGGAAAAAGTCATATGATCGTCAGCGCCGGTCTCGGCGAACATACAATTCCTGTCCGTATCCATAATCCCAGGGAGCTTGTCTTTGCAGAATTGCTTCCAGGAGAATAGACGGACCGGAATATCAGGAATTTATGGAAGTTTATGGATAAATTATGGCTATAGATGTAAAAATTAATGTTTTTGAAGGCCCTCTGGATCTTCTTCTTCATTTGATCGAAAAAAATAAGATCGACATTTATGATATCCCTATTGTAGATATCACCGATCAATATATGGAATATCTTCACAGCATGCCCTCGGAGGATCTGGGGGCCATGAGTGAATTCCTTGTGATGGCGGCGACTCTTTTGGATATTAAATGCAAAATGCTGCTTCCGAAAGAGAAAAACGAAGAAGGGGAAGAGGAGGATCCAAGGGAAGAACTTGTACAGAAGCTTTT
>DWVA01000062.1 GCA_019120475.1 Candidatus Blautia intestinipullorum
GCGGCAATTCTGGTATTCCTCTCCAAGAACGCCGGAAGCGTTATGGACAGAGTTACAAAGATCCTGGGAGCGATCATGATCGTGGTGATTTTTATCGTGATCCTGGTAGTGCAGCCGCCGGTAGGCTCTGCAGTGAAAAACACGTTTGTTCCTGACGCAGGTGTTACGAACCTTTTCCCGGCAATCATCACTCTTCTGGGAGGAACCGTAGGAGGTTATATCACTTTTGCAGGCGCTCACCGTCTGATCGACGCAGGTATTACAGGGGAGGAAAATCTGAAAGAAATCAATAAAAGCTCCGTTATGGGAATCGGAATTGCCACAATCGTGAGAGTATTCCTGTTCCTAGCTGTTCTTGGCGTAGTTGTCAAGGGGGCTACCCTGGATCCGGATAACCCGGCAGCAGACGCGTTCCTGCAGGGAGCAGGACAGATCGGGTATCGTTTCGCCGGTCTTGTGCTTTTGTGCGCGGCTGTGACTTCTATCGTCGGCGCGGCGTATACTTCTGTATCCTTCCTGAAAACCTTCCATCCGGCGCTTGCTAAAAATGAAAACTGGATCATCATTGGATTTATTGCAGTTTCTACTTTGATCATGCTTTTCCTTGGAAATCCGGCGACCCTTCTGGTACTGGCAGGCGCTGTCAACGGACTGATTCTTCCCATTTCTCTTGGAATCTGTCTGATCGCGGCAAAGAAGAAATCCATTATGGGTACAAAGTATCATCATCCTACATGGCTCCTTGTATTAGGAATCATTGTTGTAATCCTTTCTGCTTATCTTGGAATTACAACCTTTGTATCCAATCTGGGAAGTCTGTTTTAAACAGAGTGAGACGGCAAAAGGTGCGATCCCCGGAAGGATTGCACCTTTTTGGGTATCTGGCAGTATGGAAATATATTTTTAAGGAGTAATTATGCAGAATATTCGATTTTTGACAGCGGGAGATTCCTCCCTTCTGATTGAATTCGGAAAAGAGATAAGTCCAAAGATCAATCAGAAAATCACAGCCACTGTACAGTTGATGAGGGAACAGCATATTGAAGGAGTAGTGGACGTGATACCGGCATTCTGTTCTCTTCTGATCAACTACGATCCCCGGGTGGTTTCCTACGATGAGATCAAAGAGCGTATGCAGGCTCTTGTGAAGATAGACGCAAAGGCAGGGGAACAGAAACGCCGTATTTTCGAGATTCCGGTATGTTACGGAGGCGAATACGGACCGGATATCGGAAATATTGCGGAACATGCGGGATTAAGCGAGGAAGAGGTCATCAGGATCCATTCTTCCAGAGATTATCTGATCTATATGCTGGGATTTCTGCCGGGCTTTACATACCTGGGAGGATTGGATGAAAGGATCCATACGCCCCGTCTTGCAAATCCAAGGCTGAAGATCAATGCGGGAAGCGTAGGAATCGCAGGTTCCCAGACGGGAATCTACCCTCTGGATTCACCGGGAGGCTGGCAGCTCATGGGAATGACTCCGGTGAAAACATACGATCCGGACAGAGAAGTGCCCATCCTGGTCCAGGCCGGGGATTACATTCGTTTCGTACCTGTAGATGAAACGGAATATAAGAGAATCAAAGAAGCAGTGGACCGCGGGGAATACCAGTGCGTCGTTCACGAAGGAGAGGTGTAAAATGGGAATTCGTATACTTAAGGGCGGCATGTTTACCACTGTTCAGGATCTGGGACGCACCGGATATCAGAGCCAGGGGTTTCCCGTTGCGGGGGTTATGGACGTCCGTTCTTTTAAAATAGCCAATCTTCTTCTGGATAATCCGGAAAACGAGGCGGTGCTTGAATTTACGCTGATCGGTCCCACACTGGAATTTACTTCCGCTACGATTATTGCCATTACCGGAGGGGATTTTCAGCCGGAGATCAACGGAGATCCTGCGCCTATGTACACAGCGCTGTACATGAATAAAGGAGATATTTTAAAGTTCAACAGCGCGAGAACAGGAAGCAGAGGATATATTGCTTTTTCCAGTTATCTGGATATCCCAGTGGTGATGGGAAGCCGGTGTACCAATACAAAGAGCAGCATCGGCGGATTCAAGGGACGGAAGCTTCAGGCGGGAGATTACATGAACTTCCGCATTAAAAGACGTTATCTTCCGTTCTTTCTTTCCAGAAAGCTGGAGCTGGACGAATTTGACCAGGAAGAAGCGGAAATCCGGGTGATCATGGGACCCCAGGATGATCTTTTCAGCAAACAGGGAATTGAAACATTCCTGAACAGCGAATATACGGTAACAAGTGATTTTGACAGAATGGGATGCCGCCTGGAGGGACCGTATATCGCGCAGAAGAGCACATCGGATATTATTTCAGACGGAACAGTGTTCGGCTCCGTTCAAGTGCCTTCCCACGGAAAGCCGATCATTCTTCTTTCAGACAGGCAGACCACAGGCGGATACGCGAAGATCGCTACGGTAGCTTCCGTAGATATCCCGAAAGTGGTACAGAGGAAAACAGATCACAAGATCCGGTTCCGGGCTATTTCGGTTCAGGAGGCCCAGGAGCTTTATCTGAAAGAGGTAAAAGAACTGGATGAGATGCGCAGAACGATCCATCAGCCCTGTAAAGAGGTGCTGGACTGCCGCCTTGTGGCGAAACGCCTGCGGAAGCTTTTTGAATAGAACAACGGTGTGAGCTGTAACGAGCGCCGTTTCCCTGTCGGGTGAGAAAAAACGCGCGCGGAAAATAAAAGAAAAAACAATAAAATCCCAGATAGAAAAGGAGAAACAGGAATGGATTTAGAAAAGATTGAAGGACTGGTAAAAATTATTGAGAATTCTTCTCTTACAGAGTTTACCTTAAAGGAAGGAGATCTGAAGATCACGATGAGCAAGCTGGATAATCCTCCAGTGGTAGCGGCGGGAGTACCTGTGACGGCTCCGGCAGCGGCAGAAGCGGCTCCTGTCACCGAGGAGACAGAGGACGAGACACTGTTCATCACTTCTCCCATTGTGGGAACCTTCTATTCTGCGCCGGCTCCCGATGCTCCGGCCTTTGTAAAAGTCGGAGATCAGGTGAAAAACGGACAGACTGTCTGCATCCTGGAGGCAATGAAGCTGATGAACGAGATCCAGAGTGAGTTTGACTGTGAGATCGAGGCAGTGCTTGTGAGCAATGAGCAGAAGGTAGAGTACGGCCAGCCTCTGTTCCGTGTAAAGAAATTATAAGAGCCGGAGGGAGGTTGGAACTGTGTTTAACAAAATCTTAATAGCCAACCGGGGAGAGATCGCCGTCCGTATCATCCGGGCCTGCCGCAATATGGGAATCCGCAGCGTAGCAGTTTATTCCAAAGAAGACGCGAAAAGCCTTCATGTACAGCTTGCAGACCAGAGAATCTGCATTGGCGAGGGGCCTGCCAAAAACAGCTACCTGAACATGGACCGCATCATCCAGGCAGCGAAGAATATGGGAGCGGACGCAATCCATCCCGGTTTCGGCTTCTTGTCAGAGAACAGCGAATTTGTCCGCCGATGCAAGGAAAACGGGATCACCTTTATCGGTCCGGAAGCGGACGTTATTGATAAGATGGGAAACAAATCCCATGCAAGAAAGACTATGATGGAAGCCGGAGTTCCGGTAGTTCCCGGTACGAAGGAACCTGTATACGACGCGGAAACGGGGATCATTCTGGCCAGGGAGATCGGTTATCCTGTAATGATCAAGGCATCTTCCGGAGGCGGCGGAAAGGGCATGCGTGTGGCTGCGTCAGAGGATGAATTTGAGTTCCAGTTTAATATGGCTCAGCGGGAGTCCGCCAATGCTTTCGGCGACGACACCATGTATATTGAACGGTTTGTGGAAAATCCGCGTCATGTGGAAATCCAGATCATGGCGGATAATTTTGGAAACGTAGTGGCTCTGGGAGAAAGAGACTGTTCTGTACAGAGAAATCACCAGAAACTTATCGAGGAATCACCATCTCCTGCCATCAGCGAGGAAACCCGGGAGAAGATGAACCAGTACGCAGTGCTGGCCGCGAAAACCGTAAACTATACAAACGCAGGCACCATAGAGTTTATCGTAAGCCCCAAAGGTGAATTCTTCTTTATGGAAATGAACACAAGAATCCAGGTGGAACACGGAGTTACAGAAATGGTAACAGGTACGGACCTGATCATAGAGCAGATCCGTGTGGCTATGGGTCAGCCTTTAAGTTTCCGGCAGGAGGATATTCACTTAAAGGGACATGCCATTGAATGCCGTATCAACGCGGAAATCCCGGAGAAAAACTTTATGCCCAGTCCCGGCGTTGTTCAGCACCTCCATCTTCCGGCAGGAAACGGGGTGCGCGTAGATACAGGGCTTTATACAGGATACCGTATTCCTTCCGAGTATGATTCCATGATCGCAAAAGTCATTGTCCATGCGCCGGACCGTGAAGCGGCGCTTCAGAAGATGCGATCCGCCCTGGATGAAATGCTGATCATGGGAGTGGAGACGAATCTGGACTTCCAGTATCAGATCATGAGACATCCTGTTTTCTGCGAGGGTAAGGCAGATACCGGATTTATTGAAAACTTTATGAATGTTAAATAACCGGAAGCAGATCCTGCTGTATGGATAAATAAAGATATGAGGAGGAATTTCAATGTATCGTGTAGATTTAAACAGTGATCTGGGGGAGAGCTTTGGGCGGTATACGATTGGAAGCGAAGATAAGATCATTCCGCTGATCACATCGGCAAATGTGGCCTGCGGTTATCACGCGTCTGATCCTGTAGTGATGGACAAAACTCTGTCCATGGCGCGGGAGGCGGGAATCCGCGTAGGCGCTCACCCGGGGTATCCGGATCTTATGGGATTCGGAAGACGGAACATGAACGTAACGCCTCAGGAAGCCAAAGCCTATACGCTTTACCAGCTTGGAGCCCTGGATGCTTTCTGCAGGGCGCATGGTCTGAAAATGCAGCATGTAAAACCACACGGAGCTTTTTACAATATGGCGGCGAAAGATTATGAACTGTCTCAGGCAATCTGTCAGGCAGTAAAGGAATTTGACGACAGCCTGATCGTGCTGGCGCTTTCCGGCGGGGAGCTGGCCCATGCGGCGAAGGATATGGGACTGCGCACAGCTCTTGAAGTTTTTGCGGATCGTGCCTATGAGGAGGACGGTTCACTTGTAAACCGGCGCAAAGAAGGCGCTATGGTCACAGATGAAAACATTGCCATCGCCCGGGTGGTGCGGATGATCAAAGAAAAGAAAGTAACGGCTATCACCGGAAAGGATATCCCGATCCAGGCGGATTCTGTCTGCGTACACGGAGACGGCGCTAAAGCGCTGGCCTTCGTGGAGAAAATCCGCAAAACACTTACGGAAGAAGGAGTGGAAATCTGTTCTCTGGATGAGATCGTCTGAGAAAAACAGGGCTTTCTGGAAAACGGCGGACATTTGCCGGGTTTCAGAAAGCCCTGACTTGTTTTATAGAGAAAGCCGTGATAAGATAGTGAAAGGTATTTGTGATAAAATCACTGTAATTTTTTATAAAAAGTGTATATTATAAATTAACGAAAAGGCAGGTGATCAAAGTTGGAAAAAGTGATTATCATCGGAGCAGGTCCCGCAGGGATTTCCGCAGCTTTATATACGGCAAGAGGAAA